>JAURDW010000034.1 GCA_030827745.1 Candidatus Poseidonia sp. | reverse complement strand
GATCGAGGGGCTTCCATTCGTGTTCCGGCCACCGTGCCCACGGATGGTTGGGTTGGTCGCCTTGAAGACCGCCGACCGGCCTCCAACGGTGACCCGTACAAGATTGGGGCTGTTATTATCGAGACCACGAAATCGGTTTGCTGAAACCGATCAGACCGCTTGCTCCCTGCGCCGAAGGCGATGGACGCCCACGAGGATGACAGCGATGACAGCGAGGGTGAACACGTTGGCGACAACCATGGCGACGGATTGCACCAAGACGCCGTAAATGAGCCAGAGAAACAAGGCAACTGAAACCACGCTGAACGCCGTCAGGGAAATCCCCTCGTGGCGCTGGTGAATCCATACCTCGCGAATTTGTGGAATCCACGCCACGATGCCGAGGGCCCCGGCGACCAACCCGATGCTCTCAATCCACCAAGCTGCCATGCCGTTCCCTCACGTCTCGTGTCCCGGCAACATGCCTCGCGATGTCGGAGGTTTGGACACCTTCAGACGGTCAACGGTTGACCACAGAATTTCACGCGGTTGCTCTTCACCGACAACATGCATTTTCAATGCAAGGCCGTAAGGGAGCTGTGCGGTGAGCCGGTGGCTTCCGTGATGGAGCTCGATGGAACTCGGGGCTTTTGAAAGCAGAGAGCGCCACGCCTTCTTGTGGCTGATGTCTCCTGTCAAGGCCTCCGTTCGTCCCGTCAACCATCGCTCTATTTCGACACCGAGGCCCAGGTCCAACAGGTCACCTTTTTGCGACCGGCCTCCGTTCAGCAGGATTTCATCCCAGGTTCCAAACCCAGCGACGGTGGCCAACAAATTGTCGTTAAGTTGTCCCGAGCGTTCATCTTCAAGGTAGGCGATGAATCCAGCTTCATCCAACACCGTGCTGCTGAGGGCGTCCACGTTTTCAGGCCATGCCAGGTTTCGGTTGGTGAACGCTAAAATGACCTTGACTTCAATCTCCTCGCCTTCTCCCCATCGTTCGCAGTGCATCGCTTCCAACATCTTCGCCTTTCTTTGGATTCGCTGATTGACCGTGCTGTGGTTGTGCGTCGTTCCGTTTTTTCGGTGCTGAATGAATTCTTCATCTGCGTTGATTTCAAACGACCCGGACCAGTGTTTTTGCTCGACAACGAGCATGCGGTTTCCCCCGACAATCACCAAATCGATTTCTCGCATGCCGCCTTGCTCACGGTCAGGAATACGCACGGATTCGAAGACGTGCCATCCGTTCGCCTTTCCCGCTGCGCGTGAAATCTTTGCCAGTCGCTGCTCGGCGCGTTCACCTGCAAGATGGATTTCGTCAGGAGGGTGCTGGCGTCGTCGCTCGAGCAACCACTTCCATCGAACCGACCACCGCATGCCTTCACCTGAGAAGTTCATCGACGCTGTTCACGACCACGCTCGGCCGTTGTTCGGCTCCATGAGGCAGTGCTGCAACATCTTCTCGAGTGGCTTCACCGGAGAGCACCAGCACCCCCACCACGCCGGCCCTTGTCGCCATCGCCATATCGGTGTACAATCGGTCGCCAACCATAGCGCAACGCCCGGGCTCAAGGCCAAGTGCCTCGATTTTGTGAAGAATCATCCCAGCGTTGGGTTTGCCTGTAATGTGGACGGGGTCGACTCCGGTGGTCGCTTTGAACATCGCCAAATACGCACCCACGTCTGGTAAGCCTCCTTCGGGACTGGGACACACCATGTCGGGATGGCTGGCCACCAGCGGGACGCCGGCGTGCATGAACACGCTTGCTCGTTCGATTTTGGCGTAGGTGAGTTCGGTGTCGTATCCGAGCACCACATATTGTGGAGCGTTGCTTTCCGTGGCGATGCCTTCTGCTTCGAGCATGCTTCGCATGCCTTCGGTTCCGACCAACCAGGTTTCGGTGATGTTGTTCTTTCTGAGCCACGCGAGCAAGTCGTGGGTCGAGAGGAGCACGTCGTCCTCGGTTGCTGCAAGCCCCAGGGCGTGAAGTTTGGTCAAGTATTGAGCCACGGATTTCGAGGAATTGTTCGAAAGGAAGTAGCGTTGAACGCCACGGGCTTGACATCGTTCAAGAAACGCTTTCGCCCCTTCGATCAATTCTCCACCAAGGTAGATGGTCCCGTCAAGGTCGAGAAACACCGCATCGATGTCGGCGAGGGAAGCGTCCATGGTGCCACCTTAGAACATCAAGGTCTTGAACATGAACCACGGGGAGTGGAGGTTTTCCTGCGCTTCCTTGCTGGCAATCATTTCCGTCATCATTTCTTGGATGGCCGGTTTTTTCGATGCCTTTCCAACAAACCAGTTGAGCAACCATCCTCGGCGACTCATCTTTTGCATGCGGAAGGAGTTGGTCAATTCGGGGCCAAGGGCCTTCCACAAGGCTTCTTGATAGGCGTCAGGGGATTTGCCTGCCATGATGTGTTGCGCCGCCATTTCCCCGCTAACGAGGGCGTTGCCCACCCCTTCGCCGCTGAAGGGGTCCACCAGCGATGCCGCATCGCCCACGAGGTAAATCCCGTTGCTTGCAGAACGCCGAGGTTGGCGGCTTGCCTTCTTCCGAGGTGAGCCAAACGGCAGTTGCCATCCTTTGCCGGTGCCGGGAATCATGGAGGCTTCGGCAAATCGCTCTTTGAACAACGGATGGTTTGCAATCACATCCGCCTGGAGTGCTTTGAGTTTTTTCGATTGCTTGTCCAGCAGGGACATGACCATCCCGACACCGACGTTGACCACGCCCTCGGCCACGGGGAAGAGCCAGAAATAGCCAGGAATCACGGTGTCGACAAAGTGAATCTCGATGTCGCCAACGTTGTCTTCGCACCCTTTGACACCGCGCCAATACTCGCGATAGCCGGCGCAGTAGTGGTCGCGGTCCACCATCGGTTCCTCGTAAGTTTCCTCAAGCATGGATTTTGCAACCGGGCATCGGTAGCCGGCCGCACCGACGACATTCGAAGCAAGGTACGTTCGCTCTTCCCCGCTTCGCCCTCCGATTCGCACCGTCACGCCTCGTGCGTGTCGCTGTTCGCCGCTGCCTTTTCCAGGGTCTTCACCGCCGTTTCCATCGTCGTACAGCACATTTCGAACATCACCGCCTTGGAGCACTGCACCCCCCGCATCCCGTACGAGCTGTTGCACTTGATTGAACAAGAGATGGTCAAATTGCTGACGTGGGAGCGAGTACCCGGCTTCCAAGCGCTGAACATCTTCTTCGGGCAAGGCTACGCGGACGTTGTGCCCTTTTGGCGAGGAAAACACAATGCCCGTGACTCGGAAATGTGGCGTGGACTCAAGCGTTTCTTTCACGCCCAAGGCCTTGACGTGGCTGAGTGATTTTCCTCCGACGGCGTCGCCGCAAATCTTGTCCCGCGGCCACACTTCCTTCTCGATAAGCAACACCCGTTTTCCATCCATGGCCAGGTAGCCCGCAGCCGCTGACCCGCCGGGGCCTCCGCCAACAACAACGGCATCAAAGGTGGTCCCGTCCTCTGGCACAGGGCCTGAATCAATGGGTTGTTTCCAAACGACATCGTCTCCCGTGCGTGCACTTCCCATGCTTGGATTGGGACATGGGCACCCTTTGAGGATATGGTTCGCCGGGCGAGGTGAACCACCAGCCTCTTGACCTGACCAAGCATCCGTTGGCTGAGTGAAAGGGTATGGAATCAGAAGCAACCTTTCAACCCCAGCGGCGAAAAGCGGCGTTGATTCTGCTTGGTGTGACGTTGATTTGGGGGGCGACCTTCATTTGGATGAAACAAGCACTGAACGCTCTTGAGCCTGAAATCGAACGCTATGGCTCATTTTCGGTCGTGGCTTTTGTGGTCGCTGTTCGGTTTGGCATCGCGCTCCCGTTGGTCCTCGTCTGCTTTCCTTCGGTGCGCCGTGGCCTCGCCTCTCCCGGGATTTGGAAGGGTGGGCTGCTGCTGGGGAGTTTGATGCTGGTGGGGTTTGTCAGCCAGATGGTGGCGCTCAACGATATCAACCCTTCAACCTCAGCCTTTCTCACCTCCCTCTATGTCGTGATGACGGCCTTGCTCACGACCTTCATGTCGGACCAAACCCCCCGGCGAGGCTTGTACTGGGGCGTCCTTCTCGCCACCCTTGGCGCCAGCTTCATTCAAGGCCCGCCGCATCTTTCGTGGGGTTGGGGTGAAATCGTCACCGTCGTGTGCGCCCTGTTTTTTGCTCTTCACATCGTCTACACCCAACGCCTGACGCTGGAATTTGACCCCTTACAGATTTCCCTGACCTCGTTTGCGGTCATTGGAGGGGGCTGTGCCTTGCTGGTCCTTTTGACCTCCTCGTCCCCTGTTTCAATGGCAGGTGAAGTGTTGACGCGGGATGGTGTTTTGCTCCCCGTCCTTCTGCTTGGTGTTGGCGGCTCGTTCTTCGCTCTTGTTGCCTTGAACATCTATCAGCGCCACATGCATCCTGTACAAGCCGCCATCATCTACACCTTTGAACCGGTTTGGGCGACGCTTTTTGGCCTGGGACTTGGACTGGTCCCGTGGACGTGGTGGATTGTCATCGGGGGGACCGTTCTCCTCTCCGGGAATATCTTGGTTGAATTGACCTCTCCGGACGAATCTGACGGGGGAGTCGTGCATTCTTCGGAAGAGAATGGTTGAAAGAGCGGGTTTCATTGGATGAATCGGAGATGAGGATGGCTGAGGACAACGACACCACGCGATTTGCAACGCAAGCCGTCCACAGCGGGACCCAACACATCGGCGATGCGGTGAACACGCCGATCTTCCAATCTTCAACTTACAAACTGACCGATGAGCGGTATGCGGGATGGGCCGCTGGCGCCCAGCACACCTTGCTTTACGCTCGAATGTCATCGGTCAATTCTGACGCCGTGGCGCAAAAATTGATCGCCATGGAATGCGGCGAAGACGCCGAAATTTTCGCTTCTGGTATGGCGGCGATTGCCACCACGATGGTGGCGCTTCTCAACCAAGGGGACCACATTGTGGCGAGCGCCGATGTGTACGGCGGAACCTACGGATTGCTGACCGAGGAATTGCCCCGATTTGGTGTTGCAACCACCATGGCTGACATGCGGGACCCCGCTTCGTACGAAGCAGCGATTCAACCCAACACCAAACTCCTCTACATTGAGACCCTCACCAATCCCGTGTTGAAAGTATGCGATATCGCCGCCATGGTTGACGTGGCCAAACGCCACAACATCCTCATTGTCATCGACAACACCTTTGCATCCCCGTGGGGCTGTCAACCGCTCACCATGGGTGTGGATTTGGTTATCCACTCAACCACGAAGTACCTCGGAGGTCATTCGGACATCATCGGGGGTGCTGTTGTTGGCTCGAAGGACCTCATCACGCAGATTTTCAAGAGGAAGGCCCACTTTGGCGGAAGTCCCGACCCCCACGCTTGTTACCTGCTCGAGCGAGGGATGCGAACGCTGGATGTTCGCATGCCACGGATTTGTGCCAACGCCGCCACCATCGCCCAGCGCTTGGAAACCCACCCATCGATCGAGCGCGTGTATCACACCCAACTGGAAAGCCACCCCGATTACGAAGTGGCCCAACGAACGATTCCAAAGGGCTCGGGCATGGTTGGCTTCGTCGTCAAGGGAGGCGACGCTGCTGCGCTAAAGTTCATGCGCGGGTTGAACATCATCTACGAAGCCACCAGTCTCGGAGGGGTGGAGTCGCTCATCGAATGCCCGTTTAACTCCAGCCACGGGGCCGTTCCCGAAGATGTTCGGGTCGCCGCAGGGGTGGTTCCCGGTTTCGTTCGCCTGAGCATCGGTATCGAGGATGTGGAAGACTTGTGGGGCGACATTGAAGATGCCTTGGCCCATATCTGAACCAGCACCGAGAAAATTCTCAACCACTTCACTGGCCCGTGTTGGTCAGCAAGGACGAAAAAGCGCTGTCCCACTCATTTTGCAGTCCCAATACATCGCTTTCTTCGGCAGCAAGGAGCTGTTCTCCAAGTTTCACAAGCACGCTTGTCGGGACCGCCCAAACACCACCACGGTCTCGTGCATTGGGTTCAAAATGCCATTCTTGCCCTCCCGAGCGACCAACAGCCACCAACCACGCCCAGGATGCCGCTGCCTCGTCCACATCACCGTGGCGAGAGGTGGCTTCTCGTTCGATGGCCCCCATGCCTTTGGTGAGGCCGTCGACAATGTAGCGATGAATCATGGCTGCAGCCCCTCCCACTTCGCAAATCGGGAATCGCGAACGTTGCTTGGCAAGGGCACGGGCCTGGTCCAAACTCTTCAAGAACTTCCCAAACGGCTTCGGGGAGTCAAGTTGTTCTTCCCAGATGGTCTCCGCTTCTGTGCCGCTTAAGCCGAGGACACCCAGGGCCTCCAAACCGTGGGTCGGCCAAAACGCTGTCAAGACATCACCGCAGGTTGCTCCCGAGAGGATGCGAATGCAGCGTCCCTCCCTTTGCTCAGCGCTCCCCTTGGCCTCAATTCGAAGACCTTCGGTCTCTTCGTGCGGTTGGGTGACGGCCAACCTGAGTGTTTCGGCCGTGAGTTGGTGTTCTTCGGCTGAACCGGGCATGGAATCAAGAGCCTCAAGAATGGATTCAAAGGAGGCTCCGTCAAGCCAGTGCTCGTTGATGAGGAGCCCGTCTTCGAGCCCTTCCATCACGCCTTCTTTCATCGAGGGACCGACGACGCCTTCGTTCACGGTCAAGCCCTGCCACGCATCCAAAATTCGGTCCATGCTCTCGAGGCTCTCTGAAGGCAACGGCCGTTCTTCTGGCCAGCCATGGGGGGTCCAAACCGCATGCAACGTCAACACAGAGGGCAGCAAGGGTGGCAACATGGAGAGGGCGAGGTGGTGGATGAACGGAGCATCCTTTTTGGTGAAGGTTTGCAGAGCATCAAGACCGAGACCAACCACTTGCCCGCCGTGAAAGTGGAGCGAAATGTAACCTTCGCCTGACGGAGCTTTGGCCACAACGGCATCGGCATCGAGGCCATCCGTGCACCAGACGCGCCGGCCATCGACTTCGTTGGTTTTGAAGGTGAACCTCGACCGGCTCAGCACATCCTCCAGCCACGCCTCGGGGGGATCGGGCCTTGGACCCGTGCAAACAAATCCTCCGTCCCAGCTGAAGAAATACATGCCGTGCTTTGCGTGGGCCTCCCAGGGCAGCATCCGGAGCGTGATGTTGCTGAAGTTTTGGATGCCGGCCATGTAACCGGGCTTTCCGTCGCCTCGGCGAACATAGGAGCCACCTCCAAAGGACCCCGAGTTGAATTGACCCACCATGGTGAATTCTGTGTCGTGCGCAGCGTGGAGGGAGCCTGCGAACGCCTTGGCCACATCGTCGCCGCGCTTGGCCATCATTCGCTTCCCCAACCATTTGAGGTCGTCTTTCTTTCGGATAATTCTTTCAATTTCCGCAAGGGTCTTCGTGACAGGGTCGGTCCGACCCCAACGCATTTTCCCAGAAAACGTCATGGCCGGGAGGTGACTGCGAGGGTTTTCGAGAAACTTCCCAAGGTCGCGAGCCAATTTTCGAGCCGTAGCCTCGTTGGCTTGCTTTGTTCCCTTCATTTGGATGCGTTGTTTCTTTTTGCCGGGGAATTCCACTTTTGACGGTGCTGCCACGGTGCTCCCCGACCTCTACGGGCAGGCGGGGGGGTTTGAGACCTTCGCGTAAAAGCCCTCATGACCCATGCGAGTTCCGTCGGGTCATGGTGACCGTCACGTTGCTGGGGACAGCGCAGGATGGAGGGCGCCCTCAACCGGGATGTGTCAAACCTTGCTGCAGCGACCTCCATCCAGAAGATCTTCGTGACCCTGTCAGCCTGGGTGTTTTGGACGAGGCGGGCCACGGGCATTTGGTGGAGGCCAGCCGTGCGCTTGGGCAACAGCTGCTGCGTTGGAATCATCCCCCCCTCGCTTCGGTTCTGCTGACCCATGCTCACTTTGGCCACGTGGATGGCTTGGGGCTGTTCGGTCGAGAGACCTTGAATGCCCAAGGGCTCACGCTGCATGCGTCGGCATCGATGTTGGATTTGGTGAACGCCACGCCGGCTTGGGCCCTTCTTCTCGAACAAAATGTCTTTTCCACCCGGATGCTGGTCGCCCGTGAAGCCATCGACTTGGGGCCCGGTGTTTCGGTTGAGCCGGTACCCGTACCTCATCGTGCCGAGCTTTCGGACATGCACGCCTTCGTGTTTCGTGGGCCGAACCGTTCTCTTTTGTTTCTCCCGGACCACGACCGCTGGGAGGCGACGCTATCCGCCCACGGTGCCCCAACCATCCGTTCGTGGATGTCCACTCTCGAGGTGGACATTGCCTTGATTGACGGGACGTTCTGGAGTGAAGACGAACTTGACGGGAGGTCGCAAGCGGATGTACCCCACCCGCCCGTTCAGGAAACACTGCAGCGCCTGGGTCAACGCGAGGAGGGCGACCCGGACATCGTTTTCGTTCATCTCAACCACACCAATCCATTGCACGACGCCACCTCTTCGGAGGCTCAAGCCGTGAGGGCACTTGGTTGGTGCGTGGGCGAGCAGGGCATGACCTTCACGCTGTAACGGGCGTCATCCCGCTGGGTTGAAAGACCAACATCGTCAACGTCACGGTGACGGTTTCGCCGCCGTCAGGGATAAATGGATTTCCGCTGTTGGTGCTGAGCGACACATCCATCGCGAGGGTGCCCACCATTTCCGGGGATTTGCCCAGCATCGTCAAGACCTCAAGAAGTTCGTTTTCCGGGCCCTCGAGCGTGTAGTCGCCCGCCCCTTCGTTGGCGTACTGGTTGAGGTTGGTGTTGGGCCGTATGCTGCCCACCAAGGTGGTCTGGTCGCATGCGTTGGTGCTGCGTTCGCCATCATCGCTTTCGGAAAAGGGACCCGCCAACCCGCTGTAATCGGGACTGGTGATGACATCATCGCATTGGGATGTGAACCCCGATTCGCCGGTATCGGCGTAGGTGATGGTCAACTCAGCGATCAAAACGGCGGTCATGGATTCTTCAATGAGCACTTCGAAGGTTTGGGTTTCGCCGTCGTCGAGCGTCAGCGTTTGGGTTTCGCTCCACTCGCTCACCGTGTAACTCAACTGATAGGGAGCGTTCCCCGAGGAGCCGCTCGAGCCTTCGGGGGCCACTGCCTGGTAGGTGCCCTCCAAGGCCCCAAAGAGCACCAGCATCACGACGGCACCCATGGTGAGGGTGCGCTGCGCCGGCAGAGCGTACCTGCCGAAGGGCTGGCCGTCGGAAGCATCGCGTTTCCAGCACAGGATGAAGTGGGTTGCAAAGGCCGAACTCATAGCGGGGATGGACGGGAAGATGTCTTCTCCATAGCCGCTTGCACTCCAAACGATGACGGCGCTGAGGGCCGCGATCATCATCCAAACGGTGTGTTGGGTGTCGGGCTCGTACCCCATCATTCGAATCAACAGAAGCGGTACGAAGATGCCACCTAAGCCGTAGACGGCGAGCACCACCAAGGCAAACACAGAGTCACCAAAGCCGGGGAATTGCTGACCGACAAGCGCAATCAGCGTGACGAAAACGGCGACCACCATGGTGACGCGCTTCGTGGTTTTGTGCTCTTGGCTCCATTCCGGTTTGACGTCGTCCGTGATGGCAGCCGTACAGGCCAACACCTGACTGTCAGCAGTGGACATGGTGGCGGCGAAAATTGACGCCAAAATCACCCCTGCGAGGAAAGGATTGAGCACTTCCATGGCCAACAAGGGGAGGCCGTCTTGTGCATCGGAGGCATCCAAATCAAGGAAGATGGCTCTGCAAGCCAGCCCGATAATGAACATGAGGGCGATGAACGGGGTCTGCCAAACGAAGAACCAGATGGCGGCTTGCTTTCGGTCCTTATCGTCCTTGAGTGTCATCACGCGAGACACCACCTGAGGCTGCCCAGCAACACCGAGGCCGCCAAGGAAGAACGCACCGATCCACAGGGTCACCCCGAAGGTCAAGTCGGCAGGAAAGAGATTCACCATCCCGGGATCAACGCTCTCCAAGGTTGAATGAAGTCCGGAAAATCCACCCGATTCCGACACAGCGACGTAACAGAGGATGGTGGAACCAACGATCATGACACAGGATTGCGCTGCATCTGTCCAAATGGAGGCCCGAATCCCACCCGCATAGCAGTAGGCCACGACCAAAACAAAGCCAATCAGGATGCCGATGACCTCGGACCACCCGAGCATCGCTCGAAGGGCAACACCGCCAGCAACGAGTTGGGCTGCGGCGTAAATCGCGAGGAAGACCACGGAGAGAATCCCTGCCAGTTTTGCCTCGGGGGCCCCGGTCGTGCGAGAAACCAAGGAGGAGAGGGAACGCACGCCTCGTTCGTTCCCTTCTTTTTGAATGAATTTGTACAACCAAATCCAGGCCACGGCTTGGCCGAGGGTGGAAACGAGACCGATCCAAATCCCGGAATAGCCTTGGACGAAAATGAATCCGATGAACCCGATGAACATGTAGCCGGAATTCCAGGTACTCACGGCGCTAAGGGCGGCAAGGGCGGGGTGCATTCCGCGCCCAGCGACCAAGTAATCGTCGGTGGTGTCCTGTTTCACCCGCATGGACGCCAGACCGACGCCAGCGAAAAAGCACATGAAGAGCACAAAGGAAAGGAGCAAAACAAGTTCATCAGAAAGGCCGAACACTCACTCACCTCGGTGCCAACGAGTCAAGGCCTTCTCTTCAACCTCACCCGTGCCGGCCGGGAAGACAAGGCAATTGAGCCGCCCTCCGTTTTCCTCACCAAGTTTCCCGAGCGTCGTTGTGACGATGCATTGGTCGGGCGTGCCCATGTCCGAGCAAAGAACGACGGCAATGTCCTCGAAGGTTTGTTGGAGGTAGAGTTTTGAAGCGAATTGCCGAAAAGCCTTGCGAACATAGGTTTCTGAGAGCGGTTCTTCTGCGGTTTCAGCAAGTTTGTCCCACATCATTCGCAGCGACTTCACCGCATCGGCAGGACGCATTGGCTGTTGCTCACCCGTGCCTTGTCCGGTCGGGTCAAGGTCGAGCAGCGCCAACGTGTGGAGGTTTTGCTCCCAATTGCTCGCCATCACTTCGAGCGGGGAGGTCGCCACCCAGTCGCCGTAGGGATAGGTCAAGGTGGTTTGCCGACCGAATCTGTAATTTGACAGCCCAACGGCACCCGTGACCACGTTCGTAACGGAGATGCCGTGAACCACGCTGCAGGGGATTCCACGCTCGGCAGCTCGCAACTGCAGGTCAACATGCGTGGTGGCTTGAAGCGGGTCGCCCACCACGAGAAGGGCCACAAGCGAAGACTCGGCCAAGGCAAACAAACGCTCTGGAGACTCAACATCGGGGCGCATCACGCGTTCAATTGGGCCGACGGTCGCTTCCAATTGCTCGAGGGAAGCTGCTGGCCACAGGGCGGTGTAGGCTTCGTACCAACGGTGGTCGGCCGTTTTGGCGGCCGCGATGGCTTCCATCGTCAACCCCTCAACCGTCCCCATGCCGAGGCCAACAAGCACCAACCCGACGGAAGGAAGGGTGCGGTTGGTCGTCGTTGATGCCGCCATACTCAAACCCCCGAGTCCCTTGGACGGGGCGAGGGCCATGCGTCATTTGAGCGTGCCGAGTCACGAAACCGAGCGTTGGCTTGCGTTTTGTCGGGCAAAGGGTTGGCTTGACGGGACAGGTGTCGTGGCGCTCGAAGGCGACCGGCGGGGACTCCCGTTGACCGAGGCGGCACCCTCGGATGCCGCCGATGTTTGGCAGGGCAATGCCGTCGTTGATGTTGAGCCCCGCGCCAAAGGTCCTGCCCATTGGAGGGAGCGCCTTCCACAAGAACTGCATCACCTTCCGTCCACATTTTGGCCCTCGGCTTACGAAATTCAAGGCGATGTTCTGATGGTGAAGGTCGAGCCAGAGGTTGAACCGCACGAAACGGCCATGGCGAGGGCCATGTTGGAACAACTTCCCAACGTGCGGTTGGTGTGCGCTGATGACGGCGTTGAGGGTGAATTCAGGGTTCGCCAACTCCGTCCCTTGCTGAGCAGCGACGGCTCGATGTCAACGCGCACCCAGATTCGAGAGCACGGTGTTTCCATATGGGTCGACCCCAGCAAGGTGTACTTCTCCGCCCGCCTCTCCACCCAACGTCTCGAAACTTTGGAGGCCATGAAACGGTTTCGAAAAAGTCTCGGCCGTCGGTTGGTGGTGGCTGACCCCTACGCTGGCGTGGGGCCGTCCCTCCCTCTCCTTTTGGCGGAGCCCGACCTTGTGCAGGGGTATCTCGTCGGCGATCTGAATCCGGAAGCGGTGGAGCTTCTATCGTTGAATCTCGACCATTGGGTGAGGGGTGCATCGGTGTTCGCCCCCGCAACCGTCGTGTGTGAAGACGCCTTGAATTGGAACCAGCGTCCGGAATTTCTCGGTTCAACCGATGTCTTGCTGGTGAATTTACCTCACAACAGCTTGGACCACCTTTCTGGCTTGATGCCCCTGTTTCGTCAGCTCGACCGCTCGCTTTTGCGAGGCTGGGCCATCGTTGAGCGAACCCTGCTTTCGGCGTGCCCTCAGCGCATCCATGACGCCGTGAGTGAGGCGAACGGGCGTTGCGAAGACGTGTCCGTTGAGGAGATTAAGGGGTTTTCTTCGACCCGCTGTTTCGTTGTCTTTCAGACCATCATCGCATGGGATTGAAGCGTTCACTTGATGAAGCACCAGCGCTTCGCCGAATCCATGGACAACGTGGTCAAGTGCGAGTGCGGTGCCAGCATTGACATCGCAGGGACAACCCCTCGGAAGGACGGCACCAAGGTTTGGTGTCGCGTTTGCGGCACCGTTACGGTGCATCATCGCTGAGCAACTTCATGAATCGGGGCCTTTCAGCCATCCGCTGACCCCGCCAACTGGCAAGGCCGACCAAAGCCACGATTTCAATCAAGCCGAGCGGGGCGGGCAAAAGACGGGGCTCGGACAACTCAGCAGCGGGTGGAACCAACGCAAGGGAAGGGTCGTAATCGTCCCGTTGAATCATGAACCAGTCCAAATCACGGGGGAGGTCAGCGGTGAGAAACTCGTGACCTTCCTGATCGACAAGGAAATCATCCTCAATTCGAATCCCAAACCAACCGTCGAGGTAAATCCCCGGTTCAATGGTGATGGCGTCGTAGGGGGCCAGCGGCTGCTGGTTGTAGGATAAGCCGAAGAGCGGGTCGTCGGTCCCGCCCGAGAGCAACGGTGGTTCGTGGACGCAAACGCCGAAACCGTGGCCCAGCGAATGAATGAATTCATCGCCGAACCCCTGCTCTTCAATATGGGTGCGAGCGATGTCGTCCAAGGCCCACGCTGGCGTTCCCGCTTCAATCAGCGGGAAGGTCAAATTTTGAGCGTCGTGAACCGCCATGTAGGCTTTCAGGACCGTGGCGTTCGTCGTGCCTCCGATCACATAGGAGCGGGTGACATCGCTGACCCAGTCGTTGACTCGCCCTCCCAAATCGATGACAACCACGTCACCGGGTAAAACCTGTTTTGGACCTGCCCCGTCGTTTTCCGGGTCGCCGTGCGGGATGGCACCGTTCGCTCCAGAGGCGACGATGGTCGAAAACGAAGGCCAGAGAGGGTTTGAACCGTTTTCCACCATGGCCCGGTCGATTTCGTCGGCAATTTGCCGTTCGGTCAAATTTGCACCCATCAACACTTGCCACAACATCTGACGGCCAACGTGTTGGCCGATGCTGGCGAGGTGCACCGACTCACGGATGGAATCGTCCTTGTTCGGGGAAATGCCGGTCGGGGAAGGAAACTTCCCTTCGAGGGCGTTGGCCACCTCGGTTTCGCAAGCCGCCGTCGGAGGTAACAGACAGACCAGGAAGCAAACCGTTAGGCTCACAGCAACGGCTCTCCCCATGAAACGGGGAGCACCCGCCTCCTCTTGGTTGCATCGGCATGTTCATGGTGGTTCCTCGCCGCCAGAGAAAGCGATGACGGACAAACCCCTGGTCATTGATGTGGTCGACAACGGTGGCCAATGGACGCACCGAGAGTGGCGCATGTTGCGCTACCTGAAGGTTGACACTCAAATCATCGACAACACCACGCCAGTGGAGAACTTACGAGATTTGGACGGACTCATTCTTTCCGGTGGGGCCGCACGCGTTGGCTTGAGCGGCGAATTGGGCAATTGTGCGGCATTTTTGGAACTGGACATTCCCATCCTCGGCATCTGTGCAGGCCATCAATTCATGGCCCGGCATTACGGGGGCGATGCCAGGGAATCTCCTGAACCCGAATTTGGAGCGATGGAGATTGAGTTGGTGGACGGCGGCGGAACCATCTTCGCTGGAACGAGCGAGAAACAAACGGTGTGGGAATCCCACAACGATGAGGTCCACGTTGTGCCAAACGGGTTCCGAGTGACCGCCAGAAGTCCATCGTGTGCCGTACAAGGGATGGAAAACGAGCATGGAGACCGGTTTGGTTTGCAATTTCATCCCGAGGTGAACGATTCGGAATTTGGAAAAGAAATGTTTGAAAATTTCGTCAATGTTTGCCTCCGTCGGCGCAAGAAATGACGCTTCCGTGCAGATGATGCAGGCCGGAAGCGTAGGGAATACAGTTAATATGCAGTAAAAATCGTAGAGGTTTCGATGAACGCACCTCGGCGAACCCCATCCGGCCTGCTTGTGACCCTCCTCCTCCTTACGGCGCTTTCGCCTTTGGCCACCGTTCAGGCGCAGCCCGAACAAGCGTCGGAGTACTACTACGGTGTGGAATACGACTGGACCAGCCTTGACAGCGACTTGCAAAACGTGACCGGTTTGGACATTCAAGCCTTGTTCACGGAAATTATGGACGATGCCACGGACGCAGGGTTCAACCTCGACTTGGGTCAACTGACCACGGGCGCCACCAACATTTACGTCCACCAAACCGAGGACATCTCGACGCAAACCGTGCAGGATGCCGACGGCAACAACGTCAACGTTTGGAGCCGAACCAGCGACGTGACGCTTCGCCACGGACTGCTGTCCAACGCCGTCGTGTTGACCGACTGGGAAGACGATGCAACGTTTGGAAGCGACCCAGCCTCCTTCGACATCGATGTGATTGCTGAAGCCGAAAACGTGCTTACGGTCGACATCATGTACACAGAATACCTGAACGACGCTTACGAACTGGTGGGCGCCGACATGGTTGTCGACATGACCGTGGGCAACGACATGAACCTCGGGGTTGACATCGTCCTTGCCGGTGGCGGAGAGGAGATGACCGTGAACTTTGACACGGGCATCAACTTCGAGTACAGCATCGCTTCAGACGCCGTTTGGCGCATGGGATCCAACAGCCCAATTTACATTGAGGCAGCCGAAAACGATTACACTTCTTGGGAGTGTGTAGAGGACGCTATGGATATCGGTGTGCAGGAGTGGGGCGATGAAGCCTATGTCTACGACGACTGCGGCATGGTCGACGGCTCGTACACCGGCTCAGCCGACTACGAGGTCTACTTCACGGGCCTGCCCACCGAAGAGTTTGGACTTGATGCCGGTTTGCTCGACATCTCCCTTTCCGATGCCTTCCAGAATGCCGGCGACTACACCGAACCTGCTGAATTGGGCTGGGTGGCGTTTTCCATGGACACTTCCGAACCGCTTGAAGTCGATTTGGGCGATGGCACCACCATCGAGGCCGTGGCTTGCGACACCTGCCCACCCGGCAACCCGGTGATGTTCAGCATGCTGGGTAACGTGTTGGCATACGCCAGCGTGTCGTTCGGTGAAGCCGTGGCTGAGGACTTTGAAGCTCAACTGGATGAATCCATCAGCGATCTAATAGCAGATTGGTTTGGCGAAGACGCCGAGGGAGTTGAATGGGACAACAGTGAATACGAGTGGACCTGCGACAACGGCGAAATTATCGACATTTGGTCGGTCAACGACGGTTGGGAAGACTGCGAGGACGGCTCGGATGAGATGGACTTCTACCTCCAGTCCAACGAAGGCCAAGACGATGAGGGCAACCCCGTCTACGGCTTTTACGGCGGCCTGAACCCTGCCGCCATTGGCATGGACGACGGCGAGGAAGAATTGAGGTTCATGTGCGCTGACGGCATGTACGATGTTCCCTTTTCCTATGTGAACGACGGCGACGAAGATTGCAACGACGGCTCAGACGAAGCCCAATACGGCGAAGAAACGACGATGATGGAATGTGCTGATGGCCTTGACACCATTGTTCTCTCTTGGGTCAACGACGGCATGAATGACTGCGAAGACGGCTCAGACGAATCCCAATACGACGAGACCACCGGTGAAGAGACCACCATGTTTACGTGCGCCGATGGCTCTGACGCCATCGTTCTCTCTTGGGTCAACGACGACTACGAAGATTGCGCCGACGGCTCGGACGAGTCTCAGTATGAGGAATTAACGGTGTTCACTTGCGACGACACTTCAGAGATTCCTTTCTCGTGGGCCAACGATGGCGAAATGGATTGCGCCGACGGCTCTGACGAAATGACCGAGAGCGAGGTCGCCGACGACTGGTTCACGTGTTCGGACTGGAGCACCTCTGTTCCTTTCCAGTGGATCAACGACGGTGAAGCGGACTGTGAAGACGGTTCCGACGAATACGACGCCAGCAACCCCACCGACTTTTCCTGCGATGAAGACGGCGCTACGATTTCCTTCGAAGCCGTGAACGACGGCGACGAAGATTGCAACGACGGCTCGGATGAAGGCAGTGCCCTTTACATGATGCTCTCGGTTTGGATGTACGACGACGATAACAACATGGTCATGAACGCCGACGACTTGATGGTGTGTTCAAATTGGTCTTGCGACGCCTACTACACACCAGGTGACAACCTGTACTTCAGCACCGATGTCCCCCTGACCGCTACCATGGATTACGGTGCTTACGAACAGTGCATAGGCGCTGAACTCCACGACGCCATGGGAAGCCTTCTGATTGACATGGATTACTGCGAAACGGGGTGGAACGGCCCTTCCATTGACCATGTCGACATGAACAGCGATGGGTATGAAATTGAACTTTGGGCAGAGGCTTCAGATTGGAACGATGAATACGACGACGTAACTCTTGTGGTGTCGCTTTATGACGAATCCGAAAACACCCTCGAGTCTTGGACAACGCCTTTCGGAGGCACTTCCGGAGCAGACGTTTTGGAATATTACGATGTTTCCGCAACCGGAGAATATTGTGTGGTCGCTGAACTGATCGCCGACGGAGAGACGCTTCCATTTGAGTCGCAATCTGCATGCGGTGAAGTGATCGAAGAACCCGAGCCAAGCGAGCGGTTGGTGACCATTGTTGAAGCACTTGCCGATTCAAGTCTCGAAGAGGTTTTGACAGCCTTTGGTGAAAACCTTGAACAAACGTTCACCGATGTGGCTGAGAATCAAGAAACCCCCGAATTCCCCTACGTGGACGGCATGTGGGCGCCGCTCTGGAGCACCGAGCACGCCACCATCGTTGGCGTGGGCGTTTACGCTTGGGACGAGGACGACAACGCCTACGTCATCGCTGGACCTGAAACCACCGGGTACAGCAACGACCTGCCCATGGTCTTCGCGAGCATCAACTACATCACCGGCGTAACGGCCGAAGAAGCCCAGACCGCCATGGCGGATATCGACACGATTGAGGACATCGTTGACGTCGAAAATCACGATTTGGACACGCTGGCTGATGCACTTGAGGAGGCGGGTGTGGACACCTCCACGATTGACTTGCCCGACAACACCGACGACACCACCGATGGCGACGACCCTGCCCCAACCGCAGAGGACATCGCTGAAGACGCCGGGTTGCTGCCGTTCATGTCCCCGTTTGCAATGGTGGCTATGATCGGTCTGGCCGTGGCCTTTGCCCAAGTCCGCCGTGAATCGGACGAGTGATGAAGTACTCCAGCCGTGAGGGGGGGTCGTGCTCAAGCGACCCGTACCCCATCCCGCGCTGGGCGCTTTGCGTCTCGCCGTGACGGTGTTTTTGGCGCTTCATGTCTTCATCTCCGCATGGCTCGTGGCTACGGTTGATGCGGCCTACACCGAAGGACGCCCATCGCCCACCGAGATCCACTCTTTGGTGGCCGTGGACAAAGACCAGACCCTCATTGACATCGAAATAGAGCGGGCGACATCATTCATGTTGTACTCCCTCTCGAGGGACCGTGGGGTTGAACCGGTCAATCAAACCAGCGATGCAGGTGCGGACGCATCCTCCTCCTCATGGACCTCGGAAGTTGATTGGCTGTCAGTCGGGCGCATCTTGGTCATGGCCTCGTTGATGCTTTTGGTGGTCGCAGAGGCGCTCGTTGTGCTCGGCATCCAGCGAGGTGCTTGGTACCGTTTTGGTTCCTTTATGCTCGTGTTGTTGATGTTTTTCATCGTCTTTCCGACCACTTACGTGATGGATTTGGGCTCGCAAGATTCGACTGCCCAGAACTCACCGGGATTTGACCTCGAAGACTCCTCGTTTGCTCACGTGACCACGGATTCGGCTCGTCGCGTCGTATGGATTGGTGTGGAATTGGACGCTTCTTTTTCGGGCTATGACTTGGGATTGGTTGCAGAGGAAAATCGAACGAACGTTACGGCTGCCCCCCCTCTTGCAGGCACCTCCGATGCCAAATCCTTCATCTCGTTTGAATCCACCTTTTCTGTCCAGTACGGTAAAAACCTGGACGTTATGTTTGTCTTACCTCTGATGTGGTACGCCCTTCCTGGCGGGAAGTCAGCCAAGGTGTTCACCAACGAAGAGGAGTGATGGCGCCCACTCCGGGA
>JAURDW010000033.1 GCA_030827745.1 Candidatus Poseidonia sp. | reverse complement strand
AAAGGCATTGAACGTGGCAAGACCACACCGGACCAACGGGACGCGTGGGCAGAGAACCTTACGGCTGTGGACGACCTCAAAGCGGCCGTTTTCAAGGCTGACCTCGTGATTGAGGCGGTTCCGGAACTGCCGGACCTCAAACGAACCATCTTTTCCCAACTCGACCAGCACGCCCCTCCCGAGGCCATCTTGGGAACAAACACCTCCTCGCTCTCCATTGCTGACATCGCCGGAGCTACCTCGCGGCCCGAACGGGTCATTGGGATGCATTTTTTCAACCCCGTTCCCATCATGAAACTCTTGGAATTGGTTCGCCACAGCACGACATCTGAAACGACGATTTCCTTGGCTCGTGAGGCTGGTGAAGCCATGGGAAAAACCACCATTCTGGTGAAGGACGTTCCCGGTTTTGCTACGAGTCGGCTTGGCGTGGTTTTGGGCAACGAGGCCATTCGTATGCTCGCTGACGGTGTTGCGAGTGCAAAAGACATCGACACGGCGATGGTCTTGGGTTACAAGCACCCTATGGGGCCGCTTGCACTGACCGATTTGGTGGGCCTCGACGTGCGAAGAGACATTCTGCTCAACCTTCAGCGTTCGTTTGGCGACGATGCTTATGCGCCTCACCCCTTGCTTGAGCGGTTGGTCAAAGAAGGACGCCTAGGGAAGAAAACCGGTATCGGTATCTACGATTGGTCAAGCGGACAACCCGAAGAATCCGAGCTTGGCGGCGATGAAACAAGAACCAAGTAGGCGTTGAGGCAGGGGGGAGCATGAACCAGCCCATACCCGCACCTTGGGACCAGGTCGAAAACACCGTTGCAGAAACGCCCACATTCGCCACAGAGGTCGAACCTCTCTCGGGCCAAACCTCGGAACAGGTCGGCATGCAAACCTTCGCAAGTACGACGCCTCCATCGTCCTCACCGATGAGCCCAACGTACCAGAGCGTGGTGGTTCAACAAGGCGGCAAGGGACCAAAGGTACCGATGATCATCGCCGCTGTTTTGGTCGGTTTTGGTCTTGTGGGTTTTGTCGTGGGCGCCATCGCAGGGGCTTCGGTTGAAGACACGTTCAACGGATTGTCCACGGTAGAATACACAACGGCCATCGGAACAAACGGGACGCTTGAGTTCCAAGATGCCGACGGGTTTGGAGAAGAAGGCTGGTACCTGCTTATCCCCGGCGACCCCGATGCCGATGAGGACAACAACGGCATTTCCGATGCTTGTGAGGGCATTGAATTCTTCATCACGGACGCTGAAGGCAACGATGTGAGTGAGCGGGTGGCTCGGTTTTCTTGTTCGACCAACAAAGGGGCCGATGGAAGCAACGCCGGCGAGCCGTACTTTGACATTGAGGACCACATCATCGTCGCCCGAATCTGCTACACCCTCCCCGATGACCTGGGTGAAGTTGAACACCAATGCGAGGTGGGCGAATCCTTCAACGTCTCCAACAACGGAGGAGTGAACATGTCGGTTGTTGACCTTGACGGCATGTACATCCCGTTCCTCGAGGAAATCATTGGGGCAAGCATCCTCTCTGGAACGTCGTTCCTCGCCGGCTGTTGCTCCCTTTGCGGCGGTGGTGTGGCCTTGGTCGTTGGAGCGATGCGTTTCGGCGGAAACAAAAAAGGTGGGCAGCCACAGGTTCAATTTCAAATCCAATGAGACTCAAAATTGAGGCGTCCGTTTCTCAAGGAAGGCGGCAACACCTTCCCGGAAAGCATCGGTGGTGCCTGCTGCTTCGATGAGCGTTCGTTCATGATCGAGGTGTGTCGCAAAATCGTTGTCGGCTTGAACATGCAACAGATGTTTGGTGGCTTCCTTCGTGTGTTGACCCCAAGACGACCACATCGTCGCCAAACCAACGGCGGTCTCAAGCAAAGATTCCGGTTCAACGATAAGGTCGATTGCACCGTATTCGTAGGCATCACGCCCGGACCAAATCTCGTTGCCAAAGAAGAATCGGCGCGCACGTTGTTCGCCAACCAAGCGAGGGAGCAACCACGTGGTTCCTCCGTCAGGAGACAAGCCCATACCCGCATAGGAGGCTGCCATGCGAGCATCATCGGTGCCCACGCGTGCATCGCAAGCCAGCGCCAGCCCCAAGCCGCCTCCAGCCGACACGCCGTTGAGGGCCGCAACCACAACCGTGGACGAGGTGCGGATGCGCTGAAGCAATGGATGGAGGATGCCCGTCAATTCCCGAATCAAAGCAGGTGCATCGTTCTCGTCAATCGATTGTTGGAACGCCTTGATGTCGGCCCCTGCCGAGAAAAACCGGCCCTCTCCGGTCAGAACGATGGCTTTGGTCCCACCATCTCTCAGTCCTCCATCAACAGCATCAGCGATTTGAGGGAGAAAGGCACGGGAGAAGGATTGCGTCGAGGATTGTCCAGCCATCGTGATAATCCGCACGGAGCCACGTTGCTCAATATGGACGCTCATCGCAACCCCTCACAATTTGACGTTGATGTTCTTCACCTTGGTGTAGAATCGCATGGCATCTTGGCTCTGTTCAATCCCGATGCCGGAGTGCTTCCAGCCCGTGAAAGCCGTTTGTGGGAAGGTGATTGGATACTCGTTGATGGAAACCATGCCGCATTCCAAATCGCGGGCCAACCGATGGGCTCGACCCAAATCGTTGGTCCAAATTCCGTTCAACAGGCCGAACGGCGTGTTGTTGGCGAGACCAAGCGCTTCTTCGTCGTCGGAGAAAGAGGTCACGGACAGGACTGGGCCAAAGAGTTCGTCTTGGAACAGCAGGTCCTCAGGACCAACGCCCGTCACCACGGTGGCTTCCATAAAGGCCCCATCACGGTCCAGAGCATGGCCACCGAGCACGAGGTTTCCACCCTGCGCAAGACCTGCATTCAATTTCTCAAGCACCTCAGCACGGTGGCGTTCATGCACCAAGCTGCCCATGCGGACCCCCTCCTCCATGCCGGGGCCAACGGGCCACTTGCTGACTTCATCGCACACGGCCTTGACCAGTTCGTCGTGGATATCTTGGTGCACGAGAAGGCGGGAACCCGCCCAACACATCTGGCCGGCATTCATGAAGATGCCAAAGCAAATCGCCTTTGCCGCGTAGCGGAGGTTCGCATCAGGAAAGACGATGTTGGCTCCTTTACCACCCAATTCGAGGGTCACGGGCGTGAGGTTTTCACTGGCTTTTGCCATGACGGCTTGGCCCGTGGGCACACCGCCCGTGAGGACCACGCCGTCAACGTCTGCATGACCTGCAAGACCGTCCCCCACCAAAGCACCCGAGCCCGTGAGAACTTGGAGGACTCCGGTCGGTAGGCCGGTATCGGCCTCATCAATGGCTTTGGCCCAAGCCAAGAGCGAGAGCGGGGTCCAGGAAGCAGGTTTGGCGATCACCGTGCAACCTGAAGCCAACGCCGGAGCGATGGAACGCAAGGCGAGTTGAAGCGGGAAGTTCCACGGAACGATGTGAGCCGTGACCCCAAGTGGCTGACGGAGGGTGTAATTCAGGCGAGGGCCGGGGACGGGGATGGTGCTTCCTTCGATTTTGTCGGCAAGACCGGCGAAGTATTCCAAAGTCCAAGCTCCGTAGCGGATTTCAGACAAGGCTTCCCTGAATGTTTTTCCGTTGTTGTTGGATTCTACAACGGCCAGTTCCTTCGCCTTGGCGTACGTGACGCCTGCCATTTTGTTCAAAATTCGCCCTCGTTGCGCAGGGTCCATCGATTTCCAGTCAGGATGGTCAAAGGCCGCTCGGGAGGAGGCGACGCAGCGTTCAACATCCTCTGCACTTGCTCGGGGCACCGTGGCCATGACTTCGCCTGATGCTGGGTTGAGAACCTCACTCGTCTCGCCGGTTGAGGCAGCACACCATTCGCCACCAATCCACATCAGTTCTTCGCTCATGCCACCTGCGAAGTCAAGGCGCTTCAAAGGGGCATCGGTGAGGCGGTCCCCACCAAATTAACAGAAGAAACTCCTGACCGGAACAGAAGCCTCATGTGCCGATGAGGCGTGGTGAAGCGCATGACCCGAACCGTTGGTCTTGCGCAAACCACGGCGCAAACCCTGACCACCCGGCCACCTCGGTTGTTGGTGATCGCCGGAGCAACCGGGGTTGGAAAATCCACAGCAGCCGTCGGCGTTGCACAAAGATCCGGCTTCACCCGTGTCATGTCAACCGATGCCATCCGAGAAATCATGCGTGCAACCGACACAGAGCAAAGCGTTCCTGCCCTCCACCGCTCGTCGTTCTCAGCCGGTGAGAGCGGAGAAGCCGTCTTGGACTGGACGGAAACCTGCCGGGCGGTTGAGCCGGGAATTGCTGCTACCGTCGACCGAGCCCGCAGAGAAGGCATCGACCTCCTGATCGAGGGCGTTCACATCGTCCCTGCTGTTCGGTGGCTTCGTGAATGGGAAGAGGCCGGTGGCGTTGCCCTCGGCATCGTGATGGTGGTGGACGAGGAGCGGACGCATCAAGCCATGCTGAAATCAAGAGATGCCCATTCGTACCGTAGGTCGGATCGCTACCTCGCCGGCTTCAAACGTATTCGAGCGATTCAAAACGGGTTCATCGAACGAGCAAAAATTGCCAATTGGACGCTCGTTGACCCATCACGTGTCGAAGACGACGTTGAGCGAATTCACACGTTGCTTCACCGTGCGATGCGAGAAGCGAACGAGTGATCACACCGAGAGCGTGAAATCAACGTCGTAACTCAACATGGCTTCACCATCTGACACGCCGAGTTCTCCCTTCACGGAAAGGGTCGTCTCGTCAAGTTGGAGGACCGTTAACGCCGTTAATTTGACTTCAACACCTCGGATTTCACCGTGATGGAGCAAATCATCGTGAACCGTTTCAAGAGCCAACTCCGCCGCCTCGAGTCCCTCAAGACCGCCGTCCATCCACAACTCTGTGCGGGCTTGCGTCAAGGGCTCGAGAACCTGCAGCACCTCTTCGGTGGTGACGATGACATCGTCCGAAGCGGGTTCGTGAGGCAGCGTGAGGCCGGCAACCTTCACGCCAAAGATGGCCATGGACAGCAGCGACATCAACAGAACGACTCCCGTCGCAAGCAGCATTTGACCGCCTTCGGACCGCTCCATGGATGTCGAACGCATCAGGCTCCGCCTCCTCGCGCCCAAACATCCAACGTCACTGTCCAAACATAGGGGCCGATGCCAACGAGTTGATGCACGGCAACCGTCCCTCCTGAGGGCGTTCCAACAGTTCCGTGGGGCGTGGCCACCGACCCGTCCTTCGCCAGCCAGCAATTGGCCTCCTTCCCGGGAGCCACCGCAGATTGAAGCAAGGCGCAGGCGGCTTCTCGGTCATCCTCGTTCAAGAGTTCAACCAATCGGTTTTCGCCCGCCACCTCAGCCTCAAGGCCAAGACCATACCGGATGGCGTCTTCGCCTGCCATCTCCAGAGAGGCGTCCAAGGCAACGGACGCCGAATCGGGTACATGAACCCGAATCAGGAACGTGGCGGACATAAAAAACAACCAAAAGAGGGTGAGCATCTCCAAAATGTGAATTTGCGCTTCCTCGTCGTTCCGCACGGGATCAACCCCAATAAAGCGGTGCAGGAACAAACGTCCCCGAAGAGGGATTGAGGCCAGGCACCTCAGTAATACCGATGAGGTCGGGGGAGAAGGCGACGAGGTTGAAGATAAGCAGAGCGACGACAATCATCATCCCGGAGTGCTTGAATCCGGTGGAGAAACGCCCCGTGGCCATCAAGCCGGCCATTGACCCGTTCCCCATGGCTTGCATCGTGACGCCGTAGTAGAAAATCGTCAGGAAAAACAACGGGTCGATGTTGCGAATGGTCATGTTGCCGATGGTTTGCCCGCCGCTGTCGCCTCCGTCCTCACCACCGGAGTTGCTTCCTGCAATGGCGGGAATAAACACCTTCGCAAGAACAACAATGACGCCCAAGAAAACGAAGTACGATGTCCAGATGACCGCAATGTACGAACCGATCGCACGCTTTCGTTCACCTTCCAAGAACTTCAGTTCACGGGAGTCGTTCGCAGCCGTGACGAGAATATCAGAAATTTTTCCGCCCGCCCGGTCAGCCTCGGCGATGAGCGCAATCGCCCGCTGTACCAACGGCGTTCCGACGCGGTCAGCGAATTGGCGTATGACGTCGCTGAACTTGATCCCCCAGCTGAGTTGGTCGGACATTTTCTTGACTTCGTCATTCAGCGCACCGTATTCGGACGTGGCGAGGGTTTGCACCGCCACGGTCATGGAAAGGCCCCCCTTCCAGTATTCGGCAAGGTCGCGCAGGAAGTCTGGGAATTTCTCTTCGACCTCGTTCTTTTTCTCTTCCACCTTTTCCCAATAATACGATGCGGGGAAGATGAAGAAAAAGAACGTCAATCCAAAGAAATTGAGGAAGATGGTGGGGTGAACCTTCACCGGACCTGCTTCGAGGGCAGGACCGAGCCAAAGCGACTTGTTGTTCATGTTGGTGGGGATGCCGTCGTAGTAGTGGACGGTCATGTCAAAGGTCACGGTGGAGAGGAATTGACCTTCACCGGCCGAGATGAAAACGAGTTCGTATCGGTCATCGGGAGGTATGGTGACCATCTCAAAGCCACAGCCGCCTTGGTTCGCCGTGGCGTTGTTAAAGTCCAGAAGGTCGCCAGCCGATGAGCGTATAGCGACGGTGTAATCGTAGTTCCCAGACGCTTCTACGGTGCAATTGAGCCACAAGGGCTGCAGCACGGTCGTCCCTCCTGTTGCCGTTTCTGGAACTCCCGGAACGTCGAAATTTTTCCCTCGTTTGGTGACCATGGTCCACTCTTCACCCTCCCATGTGATACGGTCAGGTCGGTCCTGCAGGATGGAACAGGTCTGATTTTGCGTGTAGGACGGCTTCTGATTGGTTTGGAAGAATTCACCCGTCGGGTTGCCAACTTCGTCTTGAGCGGTAGCACCGCAGTACAGGTTCGTGAACATCGGTTCGCCGTTGGCGGTGGGGATGAAGCCGGAATTGGTCACCCAAAACAAGCCGCTACCGAGACCGAGAATGATGGATACGAACAGGATGATGTACAAACGGGTGAGGGTGCTGTCGTCCTTGGGGAGGTCAAGGTTGACGACGATTTTCTCCTTCTTTCGTGCCATGCTCTCCCCCCCTCACATGTCCTGTTCCTTGCTGCTTGTGTACACCAAAATAGCGTACGCAATGTGAATCATGGGAATGAAACCCAGCACGATTCCGTAAAGCATGCCTTCGCTCATTTGCGCCCCTGAGCCGGACACCCAGAACATAATGACGAGCATGACGATGAGGAAAAGTGGCATGGCGACCGCCACCACAATGTAGGATTCAGCAAGCAAAGCAATTGATTCGAGGAACATCCCAAGACGTGTTCGGTTCTCTCTCATGTAATGCTCTGCGCGGTTCAAGAAGAACAACTTGAGTTGGCCACCAGCCGTTAACGTCCCCACCATGCCTTGGAAAAATTCCGTAAGCCAAACCGACGCTGCACGGTCGACGCTAAGTTTGATGGCGGTGATAAGGTCGTAACCAAGCAGCGTCACGTCGCGATAAATCATGGCGGCATCGTCAGCGACGTCACCGTAGATGTCTTTGTTCATCGCCAAGGAGCGGAAAATCTTGGAGGGTGTGGCGTTGGCTGCGGACATGGCGGCGGTGTAGGAGGCGGCGTAGGGCAGGTACTTCTCGATCATATCGCCACGGCGCTGGGCTTCTCGTCCAGCCCCGCCTTTGTTGTACTTGTACGCCCCGTAGGGAATGAGAAACCCGCCCACGACGATGATGAGACCTTTCAAAACGGCGGGGAACACTTGAAGGCTGTACTCGGGGCACCCGTTTCCTGGAAGCGAAGGGTCAACCATCGTCGGGTTCCAGTACTCCCACTCAAAGCAGGGGTCAATGGACGATGCATCCTGAATGCTCTCGTAAAAGGCGATAACCCCAATGTCGGGGATGAAAAAGATACCAACGAAGGCCCACGACATCAACGTGATGGCGATGCTGGTCACGATGACGGTCGCAAGGTAGACCTCGGGCATCATGCCCATAGCGCCTTTGACAAGGTTTCCGGACAATTCTTTGTCAGCGCGAGCACGCTTCTTGACAAAACCTCCGAGCAAACGATTGCAAATTCGTTGCCAGGCTGTCAGGTCCATCGTTTCACCTCGTCGTTATCGGAATTTCACTTCAAGCCGTCCACACGGGCCAGAATTTCGTTGGGTCGGACGTAGTATTCCGTCACGATTTGAGACACCTGGTCGGCTTTTCGGATATCGTTCAGCACCATCCATTCCAAAACGCGTTTTCGTGTTCGCAATTCACGACGCATTTCCTCTTGGCTAAAGTTGATTTTGACCATGATTTTTTCCAAAACATAGGACTTGCCACTGAAAATGAAATCGTCGTTTGTCACGTCCCACCGGAACACTTCGTTGGTGATGACCTCCATGGAGTTGGGGTCAATGCCCACAATCTCGACGATTTGCTTGGTCCGACGAACACGACGTCCGTTGATACGGGTCTGAATCTGAATTGAACAGGCTTCGAGCGCAGGCAGCAGCACGCGAGGGATGTCGATGGGTTTGTTCTCCAGTCGGTGGACAAGGGAGGGCACCGAGTCGGCGTGGACCGTTGAATAGGCGCAGTGGCCCGTGGCCATGGCTTGGAACAGAACATAAGCTTCCGCACCACGGATTTCACCCACAATGATGTATTCAGGGCGTTCACGAAGCGCTGCTTTGAGCAATTCGAACTCCCCGATCACACCGTCATCGCTCTCACCGCCAAACCCTTGACGTGTGAGACCCGGAACCCAATTGGGCTGCGGAATGTTGACTTCACGGGTTGATTCAATGGAGACAATTTTCATTTGCCATGGAATAAAGATGCACATGGCGTTGAGGGTGGTCGTCTTTCCAGAGGCCGTACCACCCACGAACAACATCGGAACTTCGTTTTGGAAGGCAATCCAAAGGTAGGCGACCATCAGCGACGACATCGTACGGAAAGCAACGATGTCGGCGGGTGAGAAGGGGTCGTCTTTGAACCGTCGGATACAGAAGGCCGAGCCGCGTGTTGAGATTTCATGGCCCAGCTTCATTACGATACGTGAACCGTCCATCAACGTTGCATCCAAAAGCGGGTCGGCGACGGAGATGTGCTTGCCACAGCGTTGGGCGAGTTTGATGACATAGGACTCCAGTTCGTGGTCGGTTTCCCACAAGCACGTGGTCTCCACCGATTCGAACTTTCGGTGATAGGCAAAAATCGGCACATTGGTCCCGTCGAGCGAAATATCCTCAACGTTGACGTCGTTCATCAACACGTCCATCTTTCCGTAGCCAATGAGGTCACGGCGCAAATAATAGAAGATCTTTGATTTGGACTTCTTGTTGATTTTCATGCTGTAGGCCTTGATGACTTTGTCCATGGCTGTCCGTACGTAAGCATCCGGATTGGAATCGATTTCCTCAATATTGGCGGTCAAGGATCGGATGAAAATGTCCATGATTTCATCGCGCTGTTCTTGCTCTTTTTTTGTGAGAGGAGGTTCGATGATTTGGTAGATGATGTTGAGGGTGGTTTTGTCACGCACGATGCGGGCGAAGGCATGCGGAGGCATCACGGGATATTTGTCCAATTCATCGTATTGGGCTCGTTGCTTCCCTCGCTGTCGTCCACCGCCGCCACCGCCTTTTTTTCTTGCCATGGTCACCAACACCGCCGAATGCATTCGGCTACAACATCTCCCCGACTATAACACTTGGGTGAAAATCAGCACCAAACCGGCTTGCTGTGACGAACTTTAGGGGGCCGAACTGCAGCGTGTTTATCCACCTAAAACAGAGGATAGCCAGCCTCGACACCTTGCGTGAAAAGCCTCCAAATCGTCCATGTTGGACAGGGTGTCGTCGGCGTGTTCAATGAGCGAATCAAGGCCCCAACCCGTTTCCCGTTGGTTGCGAGCCTCAAAGGCCGCTCGGTCCCCGTCCTCAGAGCGGCCCCGCTGTTGAATGCGTTCAAACCTCAGTTCAGCGTCAGCGATGATGGCCACTGTCCGATACGCATCGCCCCAGCGGGAAGAAAAAACCGCCTGCTCGGCCGTCCCTCGCAAACCTTCGATGAGCACAAGAGGGTGGGAGGAGAGCAGGTCGTCAACCCGGTCACACAACCGAACGGCGAGGACGTCTTCGCCATGGGCGGCTCGGAGCAAAGCCGCCACTTCTCCGAAAACATGGGGCGTTTCTTCGAGGCCGCGTGTTCGCACTTCGGCCCGAATCATATCGCCCATGGAAACCACGGGGACGCCTGCCGATGCGAGCATCGCAGCAAACTCGCCCTTGCCCGAGCCGGGCATACCGCAAACGGCCACGACTTGAGGCATGAGCATGACGCGGCGACGAACGCTCAAGAAGATACCTCCAAATCCGCCCACAGCATGGCTCAGTTGGAGAACTCTGCGCGACCCCACCGACGGTCCATGAGCTTCCACAAGACCGCCGAGGCAAACATCAAACCGACCGAAATGGCGATCATCCCGATGTAGCCTTGCTGGACCATGGTTTCATCGTACATTTGTGCGGTGGCTGCCAAGCCGTCTTGGCTCGCTCGCTCCCACCAATTCCCGTACAAACTGACGTCGCCTTGCGTGAAGGAGAGCAAAAACAGCCCGAGCAGCGGCAGCACCGTCCCGATCCAAAACCAGACCATGATGGACGCATCGAAAATGGCTTTGTTTGGCCGCAGGCCCATGAGAAATGCCGTCAGAGCGACGATGTAAACGGAGTTGGCAAACATCACGATGATGCTCGTGGGCAGCGAAGCCCATTCATCGAGACGCCAAGCCATCAGAACGATAAAAATCAGGGAAATCCACGACGTGGCCAGGAAATAAACGACCACTTTTGCCCGGATTAAATCAGGAACCTTGAGCGGCAATCCGTTCATGAAATCGGGTGAATCCAAGATGGTTAACCACGAGTAAAAATTGAATCCAAAGAAACCCAAAAAAGGGGCATAGGAGAGCAGGTTAATCGGAATAGGCGCTTCGGCAAAATCCACCAACCACGCCATGCCGAGCAAGACGAGAAGGGGGATGGCGTAGGAGACGGTCATTTTCTTGATGGCTCCTGAACGGAAGAGGTCAACGAACTCTTTGGCAACGATGAGGCGAATTTCGCCTCGCCCGAGGAACCCCAGCCGGTTGTACATCGGTTCGAGCAAATCTCCTTGCTCGACAACGCTCACGTCAAAATCATCGAGAATCAGTTGAGCAGCCACAAAGCCGATACCAACGGACAGGGCCAAACCAAGGAGAATCGCAGCGCCGCTCTGACTGGCTTGAGCAGCAAGCCCCCACAAGAGGAGGTCCGCTGGCAGGAACCCTACGCCGATCGAAATGCCGAGCACAACGATAAGCAGCGGGCCAACCAAGGTGAACGGACGGCCCCGAAGCCACAAAGACGAAGCCAGGAACGAAAGGGCAAGGCCTTGCCCGAGGGTCGTTGACATCGCCAACCAAGTCCAAGGCAGGGAAGACCACAGCAGGGGTGTGCGAATGCCTGAAACGCCGTCCAAGAGGATACCGAGCGCCATGCCGCTGATGATGGGCGTTAAGATCAGGAGAACGTAGAACAGCATGTCCTTGACGAAGTAGACGAAATGCGCCATGGAATTGGGCAGCGGTTGCAATGCCGGTGCGGCGAGCAAGTAATTTTTCGTGGCCGTTCGTCGAACGATGGCGTCACGACCCATGAAAGCGAAGGTCCCCATGCCAAGAGAGAACATGAACAACGGGAGATGAAGCGCAAAGCGTAATTCCTGCCACGTGAAGGTCTTGGAGTCGATGTCCGAAGTTTGGGCGGTGGAGTCCCCGACCAAAAACTGCAGGCCGATGGTGGAGATGGCCGTGACCAGCGTCAGCAGGAGTGGGAAGAGCACCATTTGCCGTTTTTTTGCGAATTCAACGCTTTTACGAGCCTCCTCCACAAACATGACCCGGAAGGTGGCGGAGAAGGCAGCCCAACCTCGAAGCGGTTCGTTGAGTTGCACGCCATGGGACGATGTTCCCAACGGGCGATGGTCCTCAACGACCTCGTCCGTCCACGGACGCGATTCGATGAAGGTGCCTGACACGGTCATTCCTCCGAATCGTCGTTGACCCCTTCGTCGCTCAAGCGTTCGACGTCTTCGATGGAACGACCAACCAAACGGATGAACACGTCTTCCAACGTCTCCTCAGCCGACCGTTTCAAACCCTTGACCGTCCCCGCCGCCAGCACTTTCCCGTCGTTGATGATCGCCATGCGGTTGCACATCCGCTCGGCCATTTCAAGGACGTGCGAACAGAGGAAAATCGTGCCACCATTGGCGACATGGTCCAGCAACCACTCCCGGCATTTTCGCTGATAAATTGGGTCAAGATTGGCAAAGGGTTCGTCCAAAAACAAGAGTTTGGGTTTGTGGATAAACGCACTGGCCAACATCACTTTCTGACGTTGCCCTTTCGAGAGGTCCTTGCACATGGTGTCCCGTTTCTCTTGCAAGCCGAACCAATCCAGCCAATGCTCAACCTTCGCTTTCATGTCCTCCACGCCGCGCAGCCGAGCCACGAATTCGAGAAATTCAGTGGGCGTCAAAAACGACGGTGGAGATTCAGATTCGGGAACGATGCCAATGTTGGCCTTGACTTTTTGCGGGTCTGCAACGGCGTTCACCCCGAGCACCTCAATCTGGCCTTTGCTCGGCCGAAGTTGCCCGGTGAGGAGTTTGATGAAGGTGGACTTGCCGGCACCGTTCGGGCCAAAAACACCGAAAAACTCACCCGCATGAACCTCGACATTCAACGGGTGCAAAGCGATGAAGTCGCCGTATTTCTTGGCCATGTCTTTTGCACTGACCATCGGCGTGGACGAGGCAGTCATGAACTGATGAGGGCAGGGCCGGATATGATACCTTGCTTCGGGTTCATTGAACGGTGGCGATGAGATGAAGAAGAGGAGTGAAGTGACCCCGTTCATGAACCCGCCAGAAAGCGATGTCATCAACGTGGAACTTCACCCGTTGAGCGAGGATGATGACCTCGGTTACTTTGCCTGCATGACCATTGACCGCCCCGACAAATTGAACGCCCTCAACGCCGACGTCATGGAGGCCCTCAAAGCGGTGTGCGCTTGGATGGAAGCCACCAGCGAGGTGCGGGTGCTCGTCGTCACGGGTGCACCACCAAACCCGCCAGCTGAAGGCAAGCGCCCGAAGCCGCACGCCTTTGTGGCCGGTGCCGACATCACGGAATTTTCAGGGGCCGATAGCGGTGTGATTCGTGAAAAATTCCGAGACAACGCCGTTGAAGCCCTGTGGAACCTCTCCAAGCCCACCTTGGCCATGGTCGACGGTTTTGCGCTGGGTGGTGGATGCGAGGTGGCGTGTTCGTGCGACATCCGAATTGCAAGCGACCGGTCGATGTTTGGAACGCCAGAGATCAACCTCGGCCTGATCCCAGGATACGGCGCAACACAACGCTTGGAGCGCCTGGTTGGCTACGGGAAAGCCCACGAGATGATCATGACAGGGGACATGGTTCCCGCGGAAGAAGCATACCGCATTGGGTTGGTGAACCACGTGGTCTCACCAGAGGCGTTGGAAGAAACCACCTTCGCCATGGCTCGTCAAATCGGGAGCAAATCATCCCATGCTTTGCGTGTTGGAAAACAGACCGTCCGAGCCGCTCTTGACGAGGGACTGACAACGGGCGTTGAAATAGAAGCCGAGGCCTTTGCCAACTTGTTTGATAGCGAAGACAAGGAAATCGGTGTCCAAGCCTTCCTCACTCGCGAAACGGCCCGGTGGAAGCACCGCTGACAACCACGGAAGCGGCGGGCAAAAAATCTCGAGCCTGTCGGCCCTTGGGGGGTTGAGGGAGCGCCACTGCCTCCCACTTGTCCGGGTTGGTGCCCGGCCACGTCTGGATTGTTCAGAAATCAGTCGACCTCAACGAACAGAATCCGCTCATCCCTGAGGAATTGACGGAAGTGCTTCATGTGCCGGCGGAATTCGCCACGGAAGCGGCGGTTGATGACAAGCACGTCGTTAGTGCCCGTGGCGGTGTTGTACCCCCGCGTTCTGTTGCGTCGAAGTCTGGAAAGCATGCGACGATTCGTGCTTTCCAGGACATCACCTTCGCACGTGCACGGGACCGTCTTGCGACGGCCCGATTGTTTGCTTGGGGTGTATCCAGTGGATGGATGTGTTCGACGGTTGTGTTCCCGTTCGAGGCCGGGGTCGTCGAACGTTTTCTCTTCCTCCTCGGGCTCGTTGGGTTTCTTCGTGACCGGCTTCGGTTTACCGGTGAACTGTTCCCAACGACCGGTGTGCTTGTTGTACCGACGTTGTTGGTTGGGTCGTTTCCTTCTGCTGTTTCCTTTCTTTACCATAATCTCTCTCCTGGTCCTGCCTATTTTTCTAAGCAGAAATGCTCACAAAACAGATGCTCGAAAAGCACCTGCCGGCATCTCCGCACGTATAGGTCTACGATTCAGGTCCAGGTTTGGCGAGGTTTGGTGGCATGCGTCACGTCTCCGACAAGGGAACAACAAAGCCGACTGTATATAAGTGGACAAGTTACTTTGAGCACACCGAAGCGTGCCGTGGTTCACTCATTCATCTCTTCTCGGAGCGCTGAAAGAGCACTGCTCGCACCGGGGAGTGGCGGGAGAGGTAAGGGTTGGCCGTCAGGGCCGATTAGAGGAGGAAGTTCTACGCCATCGGGACCGATCAGTTTCGGTGTCTCCGGAACGGCAGGTTGGACCGATTCAAAACCGACATCGAGCGGCAAACGAAGTTTCAGAATACGGGCCTCGTCAATCCGAATGAACGTGGCCCCGTAAACATGGCCTGGTTTAGGATGCTCGGGCTCCTCAAGCACCGTGTGCCCGTGCCCGGGGGTTTGGAGCAGGGCCACCAAATCCTCTCCGCCAGCGTGGTCCTCCCACATCCGAGCGGTGGAAGCCCGTATCTCAGCCATTTGCCCTCGGCGACGGCGTTTGATGCGTTCACGAATCGCTTCATGGCGCTGCCGCCGTTCGGTGACCGTCATCTCAATGTCGGCGTCCTCCACCGATTCTGGACTCACGTCAACGACGTATTCGTCGGCAACGTGGACGTCTTCGAGCTCGACTTGCACTTCAACGACATCCTCGCTCTGTTCGGCAAGGGCCGCCTCTTGAGCGGCTTGAGCCGCGGCAATTTTGGCTAATTTTCGCTCCCGCAACGTCGCACCGTCGAGCGTATCCGCAGTGACAGCAACGGGGAGATCGTCTTCCTCTTCGGCGTCTTCTTCAACCGCCACCTCGGTCACTTCGGCCATCTTTGAGGCGGGAACGGTTTGGGGCCGAGGTTGGTGGCGAGGCCCTTGGGCCGGCGCCATGGTCACCCAGAGGAAAGCCAACACCGCCATGGCAGCAACAAAGCCCCATTTGGCTTCCTCGGTCAAGGACCCGATGGTGAGCAAATAAAACGCAAGAACCGAGAGAAACAGCAACCCGACGGCCGTGCGTGCGAATCCCATGGCCCTCGTTCCGCCCAATCGTTGATGCTTTATGACGGTGATGGAGGCGGAGAGATTATGCTTGCTTTGACAAATCGGGCAATTGACGAATCAAGTCGTCCAAGGCTCTTCTCCGGTGACTGAATACCTGTTTTTTTGACCGGTCGACCGCACCGAAGGTCATCCCGTGCGTGCTCGCCTCTCCGAGAACATCGGGGGGGAGCGGTTGACCCTCCGAGTCAAGATCGGCTGGAATGAAAATCGGGTCAAACCCAAACCCTTCCTCACCTTGGAGTTCGGCAGCGATGGAGCCCGGGCAATCTCCCACGCCAATCACCATCTGTTCACCGTCCCAAAGCCCGGCGACAGCCCGGAAACGGGCGGAACGCAATCGCTTCGCTTGGACGGGGTCGTCGCTGCTGAGGTGAGCTAACAAACGCAGTATTCCATGGCAGCCAAGCGTGTCAAGCGCATACGCAGAATACACGCCCGGGAATCCATTCAAGGCATCAACGAAGAGGCCTGCATCTTCGACCAACACCCTTGCTTGAGGCGACGGTAGATGGTCAAGCGCCTGTTCAAGCTTGGCGCGAGCCACGGTCTCAAGGTCCGATGCCTGAGGCTCAACGATGTTTTCACCATCAACCGACAACAGACGAACTTCGTACCCGAGCGGATGGAGGTGATGTTGCGCCTCAGCGAGTTTTCCGGCGTTGCCGGTCAAGAACCAAATGATGTTGTCCATGATTTCTCCACCCACGCCGAGCCTATGACCATGACCCTCAAGTTGGCCTGCTCTCCCGTGTTTTGGTCCATAGTTTGAAAGGCGGGTTGCGAGGAAAGGACTCCATGCTCTCCAACTGGATGATGGTCGCTGTTGGAGGTGCTGTGGGGGCTCTGCTTCGGTACGCGATGAGCGAGAACATCGCATCCGACACCTTCCCATGGGCCACCCTCACGGCGAACCTGTTGGGCTCGTTTGCCCTTGGCGTGGTCACGGCTCTGGTGGCTGCAAGCCTTCTCGGGGAACAGCAGGCACTGCTGCTCGGTGTCGGCCTGCTCGGTTCGTTCACCACCCTGTCCACGTTTTCGGTGGAAACAGCCCAAATGGTCGATGACGGCCGTTATTCCAGCCTCGGCCTGTACATCGGAGTGACAGGATTGATCGGGCCGATGCTCGCGTTGGCCGGATGGAAAGGGACGGCCGCCTTGCTTCCGGTCACGCCCTGATGGCTAACATTCGGTTGAGCGCCATCAACGAGCCCTCTTGGACGTCTTTCGGCACGATGATTTGGTTCGGAATTTCCCCTTCCACCAAGCGTTCGAGCACGTCCATAAGGTACGCTGGATGAATCATGTACATCGTCGAACAGGGACAGATTTCTTCATCCAAACACTCAATGTGTTTGTCAGGGTGTTCTTGGGCCAAGCGAGCAACCATGTTAATTTCCGTCCCGATGGCCACCGAGGCGCCTGCGGGCAAGTCGTTGACATAGGCACGGATGAAGTTGGTTGAACCGTTGGCGTCAGCGACGTCCACGGTGGCTTTGGGGCACTCCGGATGCACAACCACAACCCCGTCGGGATGCTCAGCACGAAACGCCTCAATTTGCTCGGGCGTGAAACGCTTGTGCACGGAGCAAAACCCGTGCCAGAGAACAATGCGCGCCCCTTGGAGTGAGGCGCTCGCACCGATTCCCGGAGTCCATGTGGGCATGGCGGATTCAGGGACCCCCATGGCGTGGCCGGTGTTCCGCCCCAAGTGCTGGTCGGGGAAGAACAGAACCGCACCTTGTGGGCCTGCCCGTTCAAACGCCCACTGGAGGACGCCCTCTGCGTTTGACGAGGTGCACACGACGCCACCATGGCGCCCGACGAAATCCTTGAGGTCGGCGCTCGAATTCATGTAAGTCACAGGAACGAGGTAGGACGTGCCGTCGTCCACGGGCTGGTCAGCATCGTCCCGGGAAATGGGGTCGGCAAGGCCTGATTCTTCGAGAATGGCCGCCCACGCCGCTTCGACTTCCACCAGCGTTGCCATATCGGCCATCGAACAGCCGGCTCGAAGGTTGGGCAAGACCACCGATTGGTCGTCCGACGTGAGGATATCAGCGGATTCCGCCATGAAGTGAACGCCACAAAACACGATGTGTTTGGCCGATGATTCCGCTGCTTTTTGGCTTAACATGAAGGAATCACCGAGGAAATCGGCATGCATGACAATGCTGTCCCTCTGGTAATGGTGCCCGAGGATGAGCAGGTCTTCGCCCAACATGGCTTTCAGTTCTTCGATTCGGTCAGCGATGGCTTGCTCTTCAACCGAGAGCGAAGTGTCCATGAAGTTGACCGTGCACATGGGAAGGGAGATGCTCATGGGGCTCAACTCACCCACGCATCAACCCTTTTTCAAGGAACGGATGGGGCTGAAGTTTCAAAAAGGCCCAAGCCAGCGTCGTGGCATGGTCTTCACGCCCACCGAGCGCCTGCACCTTGGTGCCGAAGCGGAGGTTTGGAAGGGAGTGTGGTTCGGCCAAAACGCCGTACGCAAACAGCGCCGTCCCCGCTCATGGCGCCACCCTGACCTTGACCACAGGCTGGGCGTGCGACGCATGGTGAGCGAAGCGAGGTTGCTGATCCGATCCCGCAAAGCGGGTCTTTCCGTTCCGGCTGTTTGGGACCTGGATTACGAGGGAGGCCAATTGGTGATCCAACATCTCGAAGGCTCTCCGCTTATCGAGATGCTCAACGATGACGATGCCGAGGAAACCACCGTTCAATCCTTGCTTCACCGTGTTGGTGGAAGCGTCCGACGTTTGCATCGAGAAGCCATGACGCACGGTGACCTGTCGAGCAACAACATTCTCATCGATGGAAACGATGTGCATCTCATCGATTTTGGCCTTGCCTCCATTGAATATGATGTTGAAAAATTCGGAATAGACCTTCACGTCCTCGATGAGATTCTTGGCGCCTCCCACCCCCATTGGCCCAAAGCCATGGATTGGGTGATTGAGGGTTACTTGGCTGAAGAAAAAGAACTCGGCCCACCGCCAATTTTGCAGGGTGGGGCCATTCCGACAGCCAGCGAGGTGTTCGCTCGCCTAGAGGACGTGCGAACGCGGGTTCGCTATCACGGCTGAGCCGCTCGGCGCCGTTCGCTCTGACGCTGCCAGGTGTGCCAAGCAACCACGACGAAAGCCAACAAAACGCCGGCCTGAAGAACAAAGCTGGAATAGGCACGCAATTGCGGCTCCCACGTGTGAATTTCAACGGTGACCACCTCGTCTTCAAG
>JAURDW010000032.1 GCA_030827745.1 Candidatus Poseidonia sp. | reverse complement strand
GACCAGTTGGTCAACGCCGCTGACGTCGCCTCCATGAACTTGGACGCTGGCAGCCGCATTCGCTTGATGCCCGGTCTCGTTGGTGGCGCTGACGCCCCCACCTTTGAGGTCGAAATCGCTGACAGCACCGGCCACAGCTCCGCTGTGATGACCCAAGCCGAAATCGCCGAGACCGCCAACCGCTCCGCAGGCACCTGGGTGTTTGTGAACGACCAGTTGGTCAACGCCGCTGACGTCGCCTCCATGAACTTGGACGCTGGCAGCCGCATTCGCTTGATGCCCGGTCTTGTTGGTGGCGCCTGCGCTTGACATGTACGCTCAACGTTGGACATCAGAAGACGAGGACTTGCTTGTCGAGAACCTCGAACTTGGTTACGACCTCGAGGTCATTGCTTCCGTGCTCGGACGCACGCCGTATGCGGTGGCCATGAAGGTGGTTCACTTGACCACGAAAGGCCATTTGGTGATCATGGGGCAGGGTACCTTTGACGCGCTGGTTCGTGTCTCCTATCAAGGAACAGATTGAAAACGGGGAGAACGGTGGCATAGCCCGGAGAGAAGGATATGGTTGAACTCGTTGACTACAAATGTGCCTCCTGTGGAAGCCTCGAATCGTTCCACCGAGAGCGCAACGGCATCAGCTGCAAAGGTTGCGGCTCCCGCATTTTCATGAAACTTCGCCGGCACGGCACCAAGCGCCTTTCTGCCGAGTGACGCTCCCTTCACGCAGAGTTCAAAGACCTTGGACTCAACAAAGCGTTCATGTCGGTTTGGCTTGAAACACACAAGCCGCGCTACTTTGACGAACTGTTGACCTCCCCTTCCGTCGTGGAAGCGTTTACGCAACTCTCGTTGCAAGCCAATCCACCCCATCTGCTGATTTCAGGGGCGACGGGTTGCGGCAAAACCACGGCTTACCAACTCATTTGTCGGCAAGTTCTCGGCCCTTCGTGGCGCTCCACCACCCACGTCTTGCAAGCCAGGGACCTTGCTGGGTCTTCAGGTGCGATGGCCAAATTTGAGTCGTTTTTGCGTCCTGCAGGCTCCGGGTCCGAGGACACGCTTGCAGGACGCACAAGTCTCGATGCTTTTGACCACACCATCAGCGCCACCACCGACGCTTCGCCTTCACCCGCTCGAAACCAAACCGAAGTTGACCACCGTGGCCAGCGGGCTCCAGTTTCACGCATCATCGTTGTTGAGGACGCTGACTATTTGGGGCGGGCTCGGCAAGCCTACCTTCGACGTATGATGGAGGAAAGCAGCCGAAGCGCCCGATTCATATTCACCACTCAGACCCCGTCACGCGTGATCGAAGCCCTTCGAAGCAGGACGCAGCACGTCCGCATGCCAAACCTGACGCGCCTGTTGATTGAGCAGCGTTTGGAGACCATCGCTGAGGTGGAAAGACAACGCGCAGCACCGGGTGTTCTTGGTGACTTGGCCCACGTCGCAGCGGGGAATTTGAGAAAAGCCATTTTTATGTTCCAACTCCTCGCAGAACGCTCGTTGCTCCACGACCGAAAAAACGTGCAACTTCTCGTTGCAAACAGCACACAACGTGAGGTTCAATTCGTTTTGGAAGAGGCGCTACGGGGCCGTGTCCACGAATGGAAATGGGAGCGCCAAGGGGAGAAAAACACCCGCGTATTGAAGGGCGCCATGGGTGCGCTGGACGCCACCATGGCCGCCCATGATTTGGACGGGCGAGGCGTGGTTGACCGACTTCATCAGTTTCTTGTTGCGGGGCGAAGCCATTATCCTGAACCGATGTTGGCTGACCTCCTCGACGCCGTGTCCCGTTGCGACCTTCGGCTTCAACATTCAACCCAACCACGCGTTCAGCTCGAGGAGTTGATGCATAACGTGGCTGAAATTGGGCAAGCGCAAACCACCAACACGGCGTAAGCGTCATCTAAGGTCGGCGGCCAGCCCCGGTCGGGCGTGTAGCACAGCTGGATAATGCACCGGCCTCCTAAGCCGGAGATCGCGGGTTCGAATCCTGCCGCGCCCGCCATCTTTTGGAGAAGAGCCATATTGGCCAAACGCCTCCGCAACCTCGGGGAACGCATGACGGGCGAAGGCGACGATGTTTCCAATGCGCTTCCCGATCCGTACGGCCACGGGTTTGTTCGTGCAGAGAATCCGGTGGAACGGACCACAGAAAAATGGGAACAGCAGGAGCGTCTTCGGATGCGTTTTGGGGTTCTCGCCCGCCACCCTGCGATGATTTTCATCCGTTTGGCCTTCGGTATCTCCGTGGCTCTCGCCGCCCTTGTTTCTGTTTTGTTTCCCGACCTTGCGCCGCCCAATCCGGGATACGTGGTGCTCGTCGGTAGCGTTCCGTTCGTGCTTGCTACCCTGCCCTCCCTCTTGGCCGGTGAATCGATGTGGCAGGCCATGCAGGCTCGAATTTCATTACGAGAAATTGACGACCAAGGCTCATCTGGAAAACTCTCCCTTCGTTCACAGCCCGGAATGGACAGGATTCTCGAAGCGCTCAATGACGTTCGTCGCGCCAACAGCATCAACACCCTGTTGGCTTTTGGCGCTCTGTTTTTGCTGGGCATCGGAACGGTCATCACCGAGGGCACTCTGGTCTGGAATCTGGCCTTTCTGGTTTCGATGACCATGGGCTTTGCACATTCATTCCACGCGTTTTTCACCTCGGATTTGGTTCGCCAACAAGGCGACAAAATGCCGTGTTTGGTGCATCACGCACCCACGCACCACCCAACGCAGTTGGGGTCCATTCTCGGTGAACTCATTGTCCTCCATCTTGACCCCGACTTGTATCTGGATTGGCTTGATTGGCTCGCTCTTTTTCGAAAAAGCATCCTTCCCGGCTACGACAAGGACCAAGCATGGGAGCGGGTGTTGTACATTCTTCATCTCCATGCAAAAAATGATTTGTCCGATGAAACGGCCACGCGTGAATTGAATGAATTCATACGCCCTGATGCGATGAGGGAAGTGCTGCTCGATGGCGAAGCCAAATTCAACTGGCGGTCATTGCAACGCCTCTTGGCCCACGCTCGGGTCTGGCAGCCCAGCGCCTTTCGTCTGCTTGAGCGGCTGCAAAATGACCTCTTGTCGGGGGCGCCGATGATGCTTCGTGCTCCTTGGAGGATGGACGTGTCGCTGGATGCTGAATGCGACCAAGGCACCGGCCACCTCTTCATCGCCTTGAACAACCAAACCTTCAAGCAGGCCGTTGCTCGAATCGAGGTGATTTGTCCTGGCGGGGAACCGTTTGCTCGAGACCACCGCTTTGAACTTCAAGCATGCCCGCCCCCCCGTCAATCCGTTCGCCTCAACACGGAGGGTGAAGACGACGCTTTGGATTGGGTTCCTCGGTACTTGCAGCAAGGCGTTGTCTTGTGGTTGGGGGTTGCGTGGCCCGAACGGGTGGACGGCGACCGATACGTTCAGGTCATCCTTAGAGACGAAGAAGGCGTTGTTCTCGAATCGCGGGTGCTGAGGACGGTCGTGTCTCGGCGAACGAGCACCCACGCTCTCAAGAAAAACAAGAACCTTGAACGTGCACGTGCATGGGCTTCCAAGGCCATGCCAGAGGTCTAACTCGAGCGACATCGGATGAATTTCTGCTCTGCTTGTCTGATGATGGAAGCGCGCACCTTATGGCGGTCCGCCGTCTCGCCGAGGTGAGGGGCGTTTCAGCATGGAAGCATGGGATATCATCGTTCTTGGCGACGGACCGGCAGCACTCTACGCCGCAGCAGAAGCTGCGAAAGGCGGCGCAACCACCTTGATGATGTCTGCCACGGGCCTTGGCAACCCCGGTCATACGGCGCTGGAGGGGCTTTCAGCACCCATCCAAGAAGCCAACAACCGCAGCCACCGAGAGGATACCATTCGTGCCGGCGCGTTTCTTTGTGACCAAGACATCGTCGCAGAAACCACGGCTGGAGCAATCAAGCATGTTGACCTTCTCGAGCGACGAGGATTGAACTTCCGACGAGACCTCCAAGGCCTGCCTATGGTGCGAAAAGCCCCCGGCCATGCCCAACCCCGAACAACGGATGCAGGCAGCAGCACCTCGAACAGCCTTCAACACGTCGCGGAGGAGCAATGCATGCGCCATGGTGTGATTCGGAGGGGCGACCAAATCCCGCTCACCCTCGTGCACACCAAACAATCGGTGGAAGGAATCGTGGTTCTTGACATGCTCAACGGCCGCGTCATTGGCCTGCAGTGCAAAGCCCTCATCATCGCCGACGAGGGTTTTGAGGGTGCCTTTTCAAGCGGCGTGGTCGGTTTGGGCATGGACATGGCCTTCCGAGCAGGTGTGCCGTTGCGGGACATGGAATTCATGACCCACCACCCGCTTGCCATCAAGGACACCAACATCGTTCTCCCCTCGGGCCTCCTCAATGACGGAGCTGCGCTTCACGAAGGTTCCGGAGCGCCCATCGAAACCGCTGGAAAATCATCGCTGGAAATCTCGCACGCCGTTCAAGCCGCCGTTCAACCGGTGCTTGACGCCCGAAACATGGGCGAATCCGCCGCGTGGTGGGGTTCCGTGTTCCGACTCGTCCAACAACGCACCGGCATTGACATGAACCGTCAAACCGTACCGTTGACCTCCGTTGTTGGCCACACCATCGGTGGGTTGCCGGTGGACGGCATGGGGCGTTGTGTCGTTGGAACATGGTCCCGCTGGTTCACCGGATTGTATGCAGCAGGCGATGCGGCCTGCACAGGCCTCCACGGCGCAGCCGCCCTTCCAGGAAATCGCCTGTTGGACGCTCTCACCTCCGGGGCATCGGCCGGGCATGCAGCCTCCGAATGGGTCGCAGGCCGGAAATTTAGCACCGCAACACACCTCCAAGATGCCCTCGGTGAAGCCGAGGCTGACCTTTCAGCCCTCACCCACAACGAGCCGAAAGGGCACGTCGTTCGCAGCGGTTCAGTCATGGCCTCCCTCCATGCGGCCTTGGCTGGTACGCCCACCTTTGACGAGGCATCCTTGACCGGCTTGCTGACCAAACTGGAAACGGTAGGGCATGCTGCAGAATCTCTTCATTTGGACCAAACCTCATTGATTGCCAACACCAACCTGTTGGAGATTCTGCGAACTCAGGCCGCCGTGCGCCTCGTGATGGCCTCGGTGCAGACCGGATTGGCGAGGAAGGAGTCCCGCGGCTCCTTTGTCCGGGAAGACCACCCGGAAAGCGACGAAAATTTCCTCCACCATTTCACCGTGGACAAGAACGGCACCATCGCCACGCTGGCCCTCAAGAAGGGGTCGGGTGGGCACTGGGTCCTCGCTCCACAATGAACAAAGACATCGGCCGACCTCCGCAAAGGCATGGCGACGCTGTTTGAGAACATCATCAACGGCGAGGTTCCTTCTCATCGAGTGGCCAGTGGGGAAGGTTGGTACGCTTTCCTCGACATCTTCCCTCGTAGAGAAGGGCACACGCTGGTGATTCCCACCGCCCCGGTTCAGCGCCTTTCTGACCTCTCCAGAGATGAACGGCATCGTTTGATGGACGGTGTTTCTACCGTCCAAGACCTTCTCGCGAAACGGTTCCAAACCACCGATTTCACCGTCTGCCTTCACGACGGCCCTCTGGCAGGCCAGGAAGTACCTCATGTCCACGTCCATGTGCTTCCCCGAACGGAAGGCGACGGTGGCGGGACACTGATGTCGATGTGGCCTCGCACCTCCACCGGAACGCCCGATCACATTGCCTTGGCTGCGCTCGCCTCAAGCCTGCAGGACGTGGTTTGATGGCCACCATCGTCACCGACGAAGAGCAGATGGAGCACAACGGAGAGGCCCTCCCCATCCTCTCTGCCTCAGCCAAAAAAATGCGGATTGACAAGTTGCTTGCAACCCCCTTGCCGACCTATACCTCATCGGTCCCCGGCTCCTATCTTTGGACAAAAATCGCTTTTTGGATGTGTCGACGAGTGTCCTCCGTCCAGTTTCGCACCACCTCTTCTTCAAGCGTGGAAATCCTTGAACGAGACGGAGCTGGGGCCATGTGCTGCGGCTGGCACACGAACGGCTTGATGGACCCTCTCGGCATCTTTCTTCAGCATCCCAAAGAGTTCGTTGTTGGGGCTCGGCACGATTTGGTGACACGCCCTTTGCTCGGTTGGTGGACGCGGAGGTTGGCTGTCCAACCCGTCGTCCGAAAAGCAGAGTTGCTGCGGGGGGGATGCACGGAGGAGGAAGCCATGCACCTCAACGGGCGTTCGTTGCTGGCGTTGTCCAGCGGGATTGCCCACGGGTTTGGCTGTGTCCTGTTTCCAGAAGGAACCAGCCATGATAAATCGCACATGATTCGTTTCAAGACCGGCCCCGTTCGGACTGTTCTCGCTGCTGCAGCCTTGGCCAAAGCCAACGGCCGCCCCCTCCCGAAACTCGTGCCGGTCGGCCTTCACTTCCGCCGCCGTGAGTTGTTTCGCACCGACCAGTACATCGAATTCGGACCGCCCATTGCACTCACCGACGACCAAGTTCCCGAAGCGATGGTTGCTGCGGTCAAAGAAGGGGGTTGGATTGAACCGCCTGCGGACGTCGTGCATCAAATCCGAGCCTCGCTTCAGGAGGCTTTGCCCCCGTTGACTCCGCACACCTCCACATGGGAGGAGCACCGTGCTTTGCATTTGATCGCTCATCATCGAGCACGGGTCAACGGTACATCCCTCAACTCATGGCAGGACGAGGTGCAGGCTGCACGTGATGTTCGTGAGGCATGGCCTGAGCGAACACCTTCCCTCCCACCTCCTCCGCTGGCGGGCGGACGCATCGAGGTGGCCACCAAGGCGGCGGCGCTGCTTGACGAGCATGGCTTGGACGGCCGAGATTTGGACCTCACCGGCCTTGGCTTACGCCGAGCCCACTTTTTGAGCGCCCCAAGTGGGGCGGCGCGCATGGCGTTCTTTGCCGCCATGCTCCCCGTTTTTCTCACGTCTCTTGGTCCGCAATTGGCTTTGGGTCGCCTTCTCGGTGATTCCACAGATGAGGGGCTGGATGCACGAACGAGCTACCAATTTCTTGCAGCATTTTTCGGCTCCCTGTTGATTTGGCCCGTGGTCGCTGCATTGTGGACCGGGGCAATCTGGTGGCAACACGAGGCCATCGCCGCCGCTTTCGATTGGTCACCCCTGTGGCTATCCAACCTCACCGGTACCGTTGCAAGCGGTTTGATGGCGGTTTACTTCTGTTGCTTCCCGGTGTTTTGGCTGAGCGGTAAGGCGTTTGCGGGCGCATGGGATGCCTGGGTTGACCTCAAAAAAGCGTGGACTCGGATGACGATGAACTCCCACGACAAAGGGCGGCTGAGCGAATGGTTGAACCAGCTGGCTTCGTATGAGGGTGGCCTTCAAACGGGATGAGGGCGTCGGTTCACCATGACGCCCCAAGAAGCGGTGGACCAACTCAAACAATGGCTCACGGAAGAACGGCTGTCGGCAAAAGCGCAAAACGACCCGCGAGCCCACACCCACCTCCTTATTCGGTATCCGAGCGGCAAGCAGGGCCATATGTTTGCCATCGTGATTCCAAAAGGCCGAGATTTGGTGGCCGTGTCGAGCATGACGCGCGTCGATGAAGGGCAGCAAAAAGAGATGACGGACCACATGAACGACGAAGACAGCGACTGGTCAGAATGGATTCATGAAAGCCGCCTCCACCTCATACGAACGGGCGTGGATTGGGTGGTCCACATGGGCCATGTTGGTGACAAGAAGCCAGGCCCCCTTCAAGCGTTTAACGTCAGTCTTCCGATTTGGTTTGACGGCTTGACAAAGAACGAATTCATGAACAGTCTGCGGAAACTTTGGTTAGCGAAACTCGCTCTTATTCACGAGATCAAGTATTCCTATGGCCCAGGCGTCGGGAAGCCAGGCCCCGTTGACGATTGGACAAAATCAAAACAAGTCTCTCAGAAAGGGCCACAGGAGAACGCCGGGCCGACCCCGGAAATCGAGTTTGACGAGAAGATGTCCTTCGGCTCGGGCTTCAACCCGTCGGATTGGGCCTGACACCTTCTCATTGCCCTTTGAAACAGTTCCACCGCGGGCCCTTGGGGCGAGGCAAGAACTGACCGATAGGGAGCGCGGTTAAGTAGGAGAAAAGTCTCCAAAAAATTGCGAAGTCCGGGGTATACCTATGAATCAAAAACTAAAATCCGTGAGCCTAGCCTCTTTGATGGTCCTGTCGGTGATGTCGTCCTTGCTGTTGGCCTCTGTCACCGCAAGTGCCAGCACCGTTGTTATCACCGAAGCCGTGCAAATCGTTGACGGTGGAACCGCTTCCGATTCCCAAGCAGCCGTGGTCTCCGACAGCTCCGGCAACGTCCACGTCGTCTGGACGCGCAACAACCTGCACCTCTACTACGCCATGCTTTCACCGCGTGGCGAAACGATGATCGATGCGACCCAAATCACCAACTCCGGACTTCACAAGATTTGGCACCCCGACATCGCTGTTGACGAATTCGACCGCCTTCACGTGGTCTGGGCCGACAAAGCCGGTCAGCACGCCATCATGTACTCCGCGCTCTCTCCTTGGGCCGCTCCGATGGACGGCATGGCCTCTGACGACGGGACCATCACCGCCATCGACGACACCATCATCGAGCGCCGTTCGCAAAACCGAGACTGGCCGGCCATCGATATCGACAGCCAAAACAACGTCCACATCGTTTGGCAAGACAACTACGACGAACTTGGCCGCTTCTTCAACCAGCCCCAAATCTACTACTCCATGATTCAGCCCGACATCAGTTCGGGAGCCACCGTCACCCTGTTTGACGACAGCCTCCTTACACCCATCATCGGTCACAAGGGCCACCCCGACGTGGTCGTTGACGCCAACGACTATGTCCAAATCGCTTGGGACGATACCCGGGGCGGAAAGGTTGAGTTGGCCTTCGTTGTCGACACCTCCGGTTCCATGTATTCCGAGTGGGCCGACATCTGCACCGTTGTGTACGGTGGAAACTTTGCTTCAGGCCCTTACTTCCAGGGAATCAAGCCCATGCTTGAAGAAGGAAACATGACGGTGTACGAGACCATTTACGGTCTTGGAAACACCTTGCCCGGTGCCGCAAGCTCTGGCAACTGTCAGGGGTACAACAAAAACACCGGGCCCCGAACCACTCCGTTGGGCCAAACCCCCGGCGACGATTCCGGGGGCATCCGGAAGTTGCCAGGCACCATTTACAACGGCAACACCTACTCCGGCTATTCCGGCGAAGACTGGGGTCCAGGCTCCAACTGGGCGTGCCTTTCATGGAAAGACGCCAACGGCAATGTCCCCGGCAACCCGCCCACACAATCCGATCACCGCTGGAACCCCAACGCCACGAAGATCGTCATTCCCGTGTCCGATGAAGGGCCCAAAGACGGCGACCCGTCTCAACAAGCCGATGACAAAAGCGCCATCCAAGAAGCCCACGACAACTGCTTGCTTGCAGGCGTGATTCCGGTTGGCCTCTACGGCCAAGGGTACGGCGGCGCTGGCAACATCCAATCTCACTTCATGGACTTGGTTCAGTGCCCCAACGGTGTTGTTTCCACGCAGACTCGCAACTGCCCCGGCAACACGCTTGCGAACACCGATGCAGGCGGACAAGCCTACGAATTCCCATCCGGCTCGGGAACCAACCAAATGTCCTTGCTGGTGGAGGCCATGGTTTACATCTCAACCAACAACTCGCGTGAGATCTACATGACCGTGCTCGACCCCTACGCCAAGATGGCCAACGACCCCAGTTTTACCCCCGGTGTTCGCGCCACGACGGCCAACGGTGGGGTGTACAACGAGGACACCGGCGCAGGCGCTGACGGCCACCTGGTCGTCGTCAACGACACCCGTGTCACCATTGACGACGCTTATTCGTTCCACCCTTCCATCGGCGTTGACAACCAAGGCAACACCCACATCGCTTGGATGGACGGTCGTGATTACGGCTTTGAGAAGGATGTGAATTACGAAGTGTACTACACCAAATTGCGCCTTCAAGGAGCAGGTGCCTGGGACGGAGCGGACCAAGGTTTGTCCACGTACGCCATCAAGAAGATCAACGACACGCCAATTTCCAACGTCGAGGGCAAGAACGGCCTACCGCCCGCATCACCTTACGCCGGAAACTCCGTCTTCCCGTCTCTCCTGACCGACGATCAAAACAACATCCACATCGCATGGGTTGACTCGGGTAACCTCTCCGCCAGCGAAGAAATCCTCTACGTCCGCTTGAACCAAACCGATTTGACCGGTGACGGTGAAGTGGCCCTTGACCCGTGGGAGGCTGTCCCCGTGACTTCGTGGAACTCAAACAAACTGGGGCCGAACAACGGTCGTCAGCCCGCTATCGGTATGCCTCCTGCCTTCTCGAACGATTTGGGAAGCGGTGCTCACGTCGCATGGTCCGACACAAACACCTGCGACGACAACGGCAACAACAACCGATTCACCATCTGTTATTCCCACGTGTTGACCGGGCAAGTCGATGTCGAATTTGACGAAGGCGAGACCTTCTACCATGTCATAGAACCCGGGCAGCAAACCATCTACAACTTGACGATGAACAACTCAACGCCCGGTCCCAAAGACCTCGTCGCAGACACCTACGGGCTGAACATCTCGGGCGTACCGATGAACTGGACTGCCAACCTCTACTTCGCATCCAATCACTCGAGCATCTTCCCCGACACACCCATCTTCCTCGAGGGCGGTGAAGACATTCGCTTCTACATGCGTGTCCAAGCACCGTCGATCTACCAGGCAAATGGGGACGAACTCGCTGAAATCCGAATCTCTGCCCAATCCTACAAAGATCCGGCCATCCAAAACGACATCATCACCCTGACCTTGATGGACGTGGTTCACGGCATCAACCTCGACACCTCCCACAGCATGGCGGACATTGAGCAAGGCGATACGGCCATCTTCTCCATCACCATCACGAACACCGGCAACGTCAACGATGCCTTCGTCTTCTGGGACCCCAACAGTTTGGAAGGCCAACAGGAATGGTTGCTACCGTTTGGATGGCAGGTGAACTTCCCCATCCGTGTGGAGCTTGACCCCGGCCAATCCGTGACCAAGAACCTCGAAGTGTTCGTTCCAACCTCTGAGGACCCCGGCGCCTTTGTGATTTATGTGAAGGGCTGGTCCGAAGGTGAACCCATCAAGTCGGTTGAGAAAGGAACCTACGATGTCCTTGAACTGGGTGTCTTTGTGTCGATTCGCTCGACCGGAAACATCGTGTTCGCAGCAGATGACCGTTCTTCCCAGGTGAAACCTGGCGAATGCGCTTCGTACACGGTCAACGTGACGAAAAATTTCGACTCCGGCGAATTGGTGTTCGCCACACCTGGCGCGCCTGAAGTCAAGCCAGACGGCGTTGCCATGGACGCTTGGCGTCAAGAGAACTGGGTGGTGACCGTTGACTTTGCGAATGCTACCGGCCCCGGTGATGCAGGCGATGGTTTGGGCGACCCGATCGCTTGGACCATTCCAGGTGCTGCAGAGAAGGTAACCAAGCGGGTCACTGTCCACGTTTGCGCGCCTCACAACGCCACAGCCGGTCTTGGACCAGCCGTGACGCTGAAGGGGTACCTCGACGGCTATCCACGCATCTCCGATTCGGTCATTTTGTCCACCAATGTGGTCCATGTGTACGACCTTGATGCGGGCATCGACCCGGATGTCGGCACCGAATTGAACGTGAACCCTGGGCAACAAGTCGTGCTGCCCGTGACCGTGGCCAACGACGGCAACGGGCCGGACCGCTTTGACTTCCGTTTGGCTCGTGTCACCGACGCTTTCGGCGTTGACGTGATTTGGGACATCGACATCCCTCGTGAAACCCTGCAGGAACTTTCCCCAGACACCTACCAGGCCTTCGATGTCATCATGAACGTGCCCGACCGGGTCCAGGCAGGTGAATACACGGTCGTCTTGCAGACGTTCTCGGAGGAGACCTACCCCGATGCCTCTGGTCGAGAGACCCGAGTCCGAGACACGGTCGTTCTCCTCATTACCGTCGATGAATTCCACGACATGCAAATCTCGATGGACCCAACGGTGGACAACGCCGTGAAGACATCCGCACCCGGCCGCATTGTCCGTTACACGTTCAACGTGACCAACAACGGCAACGTTGCCGATGTACCCACCCTCAACAACCACACCGCCCAAAAGGACGGTGATTCGCTGCTCTGGAACGAACTGCCCGGCATGAACATGTTGGACGGCTGGAGCGTCGAGTGGTTCATGCTGAAGCAACTCAGCGCCGATGTGGTGATTGAAGAAGCCTGTGTCCAACTTGAGTCCACCGCTTCCTCCTACCCCGAAGACAGCTGTGTTTACCTCACCGACTTGAAGGAATACCGCCTACCGGAGATGGCGCCTTACGAAACTGCGCAGGTTGTTGCCGCCGTTTCGATTGGGACCAACGCCAAGCTGGACACCCGCCCCCTCGGTCTGAAGGTTGTCTCGATGTACGGCGATATGGAGAACGACGGTGACCACGACGACTCGCCAGCATGGGACGGCGAGAACTTTGACTCCAACGAGTTCATTGTCACCCTCCGGCTTCGTGCTCCAAACCTTGAGATCAAGGAGATCATTCTGCCACCCACCCTCAACGGCGAAGTGGACTCGACCATCCCCATCGGCATCATCCTGCAAAACACAGGAAACGTGCACGCAACGGACATTGAAATCGTCCTCTGTGAATATGACCAAGTCAACGATGCCGACCTCATCAAGGAAATCCGAAAGGACGGCTGTGAGGAAGACCGCATCGTCATGCGCCAGGTCGTCGGAGCCCTGCTTGCACCTGACGCAACCGAAGATGCCAAGGAAATTGAGCTCTATCTCTTGTATCCCGTGACCGCGGGAAGCAAGGGCGTTTACGTTGTGGTTGACCCAATGAACGAAATCGTTGAGTCCGACGAACGGGACAACGTCAAGGCCATCGGCGAGGCGCTCGAATCAGAGAGCCCGGTCTTTGACATGGCGAAGGAAGTTGTGGGCAAGACAGCGCTGCCGTTTGCCGTTATCGTTCTGACCATCGCTCTGCTGGGCGTTGTCTATCTGGTGGGCAAGGGTCGCCGAGACGAAGTGAACAAGCGTCTTGCTGAGCAATCTTCGCTCGTCTCGGTTCTCGCTGATGAAGCGAACTGAGGCTCACTCACGAACCGTTGCTCGGGCCGAGGTACCAGCGGAGCTCCGTATCGAGCGGGGCGGCAATGACTTGACCGGAACGCCGTGCGACTTGCTTTTCGAGGCGAGAACGAAGCGTTTGCAACACTTCTCCGGGGTGTTGGCCCGCCATCAGTTCCTTCTGTACCAGAGCAGCCAGGTCAATTCGTTCCCCCGAGGCCTCGACCATGTTTTGGATGAGGCTTCGCTCCTCGTAGGTGTCAAAGTCGGATTCCACGGCGGCCGATACGCGCTGGCGGATGTGTTGGTGAAGCGAGATGAGGGCGTCCCGTTGAGCATCCAATGTTTCCATGATGGATGCCAACGATCGCATGTGAGCAAGGCCTTCGGCAACGGCGATCTTCTTTCGCCCGCTCAAGGCCTCAGCGATACCGTGCGAGGCTTCCGGCAGTTGATTTGAGAGGCGCATGGGTCCTCCTTTGGGAAGACGGCGAGACTCGCACCGGAAAAGGTCCGGCCCAATGTCCATTTGGATGGAAAAGGCGCGTTCAACCGAGTAGATTGTTTTGGGAGGTCCTCCCTTTTGGGAAGGCACTTTGGTTTTGGAAACCATGCCACCGTCCTCCAATTCTTTGAGATGCTTGACAATGGCGGGCTGCGAAACACCGATCAATTCGGAGAGTTGCATGGCGTAGTGAGGTTCCCTCGCCAAGCGTTCCAAGATTTGCCGTCGCGTGCTGTTGTGAATCAGGTAAAGCGCTTTGTCGATGTCGGTCATGCTCCTCAACCTGAGGTTGGGTAGTGGCCCGACCCCTATGAACTCACCGTCGCCTCACTGCTCGTCCCAATCCTTCCAAGCACCGGTGGCTTGTTCGGAGGGTTTTGTGGCAGGAGACCGCCCCTTGGGAGCAGCGTTTTGGGGTTGGCTTGGAGGCTCTGCCAGCGGCACCCCTTCATCCCATGAAGCGATGATGGCAGCGCTTGCAGCCTCTTGAACAAGGTCCTCAGCGGTCTTTGTTCCGTTTGTTCGTTGCGTTGTGGCTCGCTCTTGAGCACCTTCCACATCCCCCCGCATCAAGGCATAAACCTGCTCGGTCGTGAGCATGGTGCCCGCTGCGACTTCGGGTCGTCCATCAACGTAGGTTTCCGGTTGGGTCTGTTCGGCCGTATCGGCAAACGGAGGGGCCACGGCCTGGGGAGGGGGAGAATCCTCCGTTTGGTCGACCTGATTGAAAAACGAGGGATGGTCAGGGTTGAGATCGGTGATTGGAATGAGGTTTCCATCGCTGCCAACCATCATCACGCGAGGGGCTTTGCTGGGTTTTGAGGCGTAGTAGATGATGACGGCAAGTGGCGTGGTGAGCACGCCAAAGCAACAAAATGAGAAACCAACGACCAACCAGGTTGAACCAAACAATGCTGATTGCATGGCATTCACGCTCATCAAGTAGCCTGTTGATTCGCTGCAGTCGCTCTCACAGGTGACCACCAAGGCGTAGTCGGAAGACCCGTTAAGGGTCCAAGACGCCACTTCCCGCATGGTGGTGTCGTCTGCGGTCATCGGTTGGAAATCCTGAAGGCAGTTTTTCTCCCCAAGAGCGTCCCCGACCACGGAGAAACCCTCCACTCGGTAGAGTTCAACCGACATCACCGCCTCATCAGCAACCTGATACAATCGGTAGCATGTGTCCTCGAGCGCCCCTGTTTCAAAGGTACCCTCGCCCGTATAGGCTCCATGATGGAGTTCTCTCGGATCCATGGAGGAGGAGATAGCCCCTGACTGGCTTGAGATGAGAACGACACCGAGCAGAACCATGAGGCCGCCCGACACCGCCAAGCGCAGCGCCCATGGGGACCGCTTCTCAGCCTCCGGTGCTTGCATCAAAGGCTTCCAAACCCTCTTCCTCAATAAGGCTCGCTGATGGACTCAAGCAAGGCCTAAATCGGCCAATTTCTCCGGCAAGTAGGTGTCGGTTACGAAATCAAGACCGTATTTTGCGAGCGATTGCTGTTCAGCCTTCTTCCCCAATTCGAGCATCATGTTGATTTGTTCCTGCCACCATGCATCGGCGAAACGAGGGTCACTGAGTTCGGCTTTCAAGGCGTCCACGTCTCGAGTAGACAGGTCGTCGCTCGGTAAGTCGTAAGCCTCGATGTCATCGGCCGTGATGCCGAGATAGGTTGCCGTTGGTGTGGCGAGGTACTCTGAAATGTGGGCTGTTTTGATGGCCCCGTAGGCGATGGACGCAAAGATTCGGAAGGACCAGGGGTCACCGTCGAGGAACACCACCACCGGCAAGTCCCACTCTTCGCTCATCCGCTTGAGAATGCGGCGCGTGGAGCGAGCGGGTTGTCCTTTCAGATGAAGGAGGCCGCATTTGTAGTCCTCGTCAAACCCGTTCTCAATCAAACGGTCGAACATACCACCGGTCTCGATGGCCATGATGAAATTAATGTCGTGTTCAACCAACTCGATTTTCTCTTCTTCAACGTTGTAAGGCACGCCGTAGCCAGAATCTCCAACATCGTCGCGGGCGTTGATGCGCATCCATTCCCCTCGCCGGTTGAGTTCTCGCAGCGTCAAGTTTCCAATCATGCGAGCCCCGTCTTCTTCCGGACGCAGTTTGAAGTCTTCACGCAAACATTTGGTGACGACTTCCAAATCTTCAGCGAGGTTGTTGGATTCGTTTTGGGACGAAAACTTGCCCAACCCCCAACTCTCGGAGATGTAGTACATTTCTCTCAAGGTGGAAGATTTTCTCGCATCGATCATTTCTTCGATGAACTCGACCACGTGAAGGGCCCGCAACAACTGCTTTGCCGAACCCAGGCTCGTAGCGTCTCGCACGGACCTCTTCTTCCCGTACTTGTAAACGCCCAAAGCATTGTCAAAGCCAATGTTGTTCTTTGTTCGGACCGGGAGGGTCATGGTCGGGGCTTCGCCTTTGACGATTTTATCGTACATTTCCGTGACCACCTTGTGCAAGGCGGCTTTCGTCTCTTCAGGCGTATGGCTTGCTGACATCATGCATCACTCCCGTAGCCCATCAGGGTTTGTTGGCCCCCAGCCCGTGGGGGTTCATCCTCGCCCGCCGCCTTGTCCACGTCGTTGTCCGAGGCATCATCTTCGTTTTCAGCACCCGTTTCGTCATCGGCTTCTTCATCTGCGAGCACCTGTTCTTGACGGCGAATCTCCTCGAGCAGTTTTTCATCCATTTTGGTTGCCCCGATCACGTCCTGACTTCCTCGGAAGAAGATGTCCGTATCGGTCCAATCGCCTTTTTCAAGTCCACTCAAACTGTACGTGATGGTGAAGGTTTGGCCGGGGTCAAGGGCTTCCAATTTCCAGGCCCACACGCCTGTGGCTTCTTTTCGGCCGCCGTGTTCGTTGCCCTCCATCGTCGCCCCGTCCTTTTCAGGCCAAGCCGCCAAGATGGTGTACGCACGAGCTCGTGATGTGTAGTTGAACAGCGTGATAGCGACATCGGTTTGCTTGGTTTCCTTGTTCCAAACCGTTTCGCCTTCTGCAATCACAGCGCCCATGATTTTCGTGATGGAACCGGCCAAATCGGGAACAGGCCGGCCCAAGATTGCCGCTGATTTGGCAGCAATTGCTGGAATGATGTCGTTCACCAATTCGAACTTTTCTTGAGTTTTAGCCATCTTTTTCTTCTTCTCCAGATGCTTCCGGAGGCCTCGCCCCATCTCAAGCATGGCCTTTCGCACCTCGTCAAGAACCTCTTCGTTGTCGGCCAGTGCTTCTTTTGCTTCTGAGGTGAATTGGACGTTGGTGCTCGCCAGATGAACCAAAACGGCGGCGGGCCCCTTTGGCACGCCTCGCCCGCCGGCTTGGTCCAAACCGTATTGCCGCCAATCCACCGATTCGATGGCTTTGGTGAGCAAACAACCGCCTTGTTGGTACATCAAGGGAACGCGATTGGCGAATCGCAACACCTCGACCGGCTTGTCTGCCGCCATCCCGTCGCCAAAGATGAGGCCAACTTCAACCTGGAAGGGGTTGCCTTGCGTGACCGTCGGCGCACGCGTCATCGTCGTGACGAAACGCGAATCGATGGTTTTTGACAGGCCTTTCTTGATGAGCAATTCCTCAATGGGCGAAAGGCAATTCGTCGGGGGGTTCAGCAATTTCACAGCCTTGCCGTTGAGCAAACGCTCGCCTTGGAAGGCTTCGATAAGGGCGCGATAGTGGTCGGCTTTCATCGATTTCGGTTTCGCCTTTTCATTGATCTCGGCCGCCGCTAACAATTCCTTGGCGGCTCGCGTGGATACACCGGAGAAATTCTTGTACAGAAACGACGTCATTCGGTTATCGGTGGCTTCGGTGCACATGCGCTGCAGCGTACCCAGATGGATGCCGTGGGGGTGGGGCTTGATGCTCTCGACCTTACGCGGCAACCTTTCGGTCACACGGGGCCAATGATGAACTTCACCGTCCGGGTCCTCAAATGTGATGTCAGCGTGCGGGTTGACAATGCTGGTCATGCGAAGATATTGGTAGACGCTTTGCCGACCACGCTGGTACTTTGCCTTCATGCGGCAGGTAATTTCCAAACCGTGTTCCTTGAGCGACCCGTCGGGCAATTCCCAAAGAACCCGGTCCTCGTTGCTCTTCGTGGCTTTGTTCTTTCGAGTGTCCAAACCGATGTCGACAACGGCTGCCGAGGTTTCGGTAGCGATTTTTGAGCGCACGTGCGTCTTTCGCCCGGTGGTGAGTTGGCTGTACATCACCACGCCGGTGATTCCGATGCCTTGCTGGCCCCGAGACTGACGGATGGCGTGGAATCGAGAGCCGAAGAGCAATTGTCCAAACACTTTCTCAATACTGCTTTTGGGAATGCCCGGGCCGTTGTCCTCGGTTTGCAATTCAATGATGTTCTTCTTGTCGTCCACTTTGGTGATTTTCACGCGAATATCGGGCAAAATTCGCGCTTCTTCGCAGGCATCGAGGGAATTGTCCACGGATTCTTTGACCGCGGTGATGAGGGAGCGGACGAGGGAGTCAAAACCAAGAAAATGCTTGTTCTTCTCAAAAAACTCTGAAATTGCAACCTGCTTTTGGTTTTGGGCCATTCGTTCTGCAGTCCCTGCCATGGTTTTCGCCCCCTCGGTCCTCCTCCGTCTTGACGACGTCGGGCCGACAGATGACCGTCCCCGTTCTATGAGGGTAAATAAGAGCGCAGGCTCATGGCGATGAAGCGAGCCTGTTTTTGCACCAAGCGAACTCGCCCATCAGGCAAACAGGTCGCTTCGCCACATGCTGATGTGGCCGGTGAACGCTGAAGCCGCCACCGTCAGAGGGCTGGCGAGGTAGAGTCGGCCCGGTCCGGAGCGCCCCTGGAAGTTGCGGTTGATGGCGGAAACCGTCACCTGGTCGGGCGTGATGGATACACCGGGCCCAGCACCGATGCAAGCACCGCAGCCGGGGTCAATGAGTTTCACACCTACCTCAAGGAAGAGGTCGTGCCACCCGTTGCGAACGGCCAAATCTTTGACTTGGCCCGAACCGTACTGGATGTAGAAATCCACGCCATCTTTGACCGAAAGGCCAGCGTCTTTGGCCGCCTGGCACACTTCAGCGTAGTAGGCGATGTCGTCTTCCTTTCCGGCCGTGCATGACCCTCCGTAAGCGATGTCAACGGCCACTTCACCGATGTCGCTGATGTTAGCACCGTTGGTTGGATCGCTGGGCACGCCTTGGTCGGGGTCGCCAGGGTGGGCGACCATCGGCACGATGCTGGCAAGGTCGATGGTGTGCACGCCGCCGCCGTAGTGGGCGCCTTCGTCGGGAGCGGCCATGCGGGCGCGTTGCTCGGCTTCATCGAGGTGAGGTTGGGCTTTGAGCATCCAAGCCACGAGGGCATCATCGGCTTCGCAGATACCGGTTCGCCCCGAACATTCGGTGGCCATGTTGCACAACGTGGCGCGCTCATCGATGGATAAGGAGGCCAAACCAGGGCCTCCGAATTCCATGCTCCGGTTGAGGGTCAACTCCTTGCGAGCGTGGTCCGCAAGGATGGCCAAAATCACGTCTTTGGCCGTGCATCCGTGGTGAAGTTCGCCCACCAGCTCAAACCGGATAGATTCGGGGACCTTCACGAACGTGAACCCCGCGCTTACCAAGTTTGCATATTCCGTGGCGCCCACACCCCAAGTCAAAGCGTTTGATGCACCGCCCATGCAGGTGTGAGAATCCGTGGCCTGGATGAAATCGCCGATTTCAATGAACTCCTCTCGGGCCACCTGGTGGCAGATACCCGGTGAAACGCCGTCAACGGCCGAGTAGTCCCGAACACCTGTGTGCTGCTGGAAAGCCACCTGCAGGTCCCGAAGCGTCTGCACCTTGTGCATGAAGGGCACGAATTTCGGGTTGTGCTGAGCGTACAGCAGGTGATCCTCAAACACGGCGAACTTGCCCGGATTGGGCAAGGCGTAGTCTTCTCCGTACTCTTCAGCAAGGAAGGTGTGCACCTGAGCGGTTGTAAACTCGTGGGAATAGCCGCCTTGCACTTCGGCAATCACCGGGTCGCCGGGCTTGACACACTGTCCTTCGGGCTGACCGACGAGGTTGCGACTGATGATGTGCTCCGCCATCGTCATCGGGCGGGCGGGCGTGTTGAGCGGAGCCAAATCAAGGTCGCCTGCTTTCAACGCCTTGGCGAAGGGAAAGAGGCCCCCGTGCTCCACGATGAGTTGGGTAACCGGGTCGTACTGTTCCGTGAAGGTTTGGAGCGGAACCGATTCTCCGTTCTGCAGGCGTTTCAGCAGTTCGTGGTCGCCCATCAATTGGCCGAGGTTGATGTTGTTGCGCTCGTGAATCGGAGCAAAGGAAGCGGCGATGACGATTTGAATGCCCGCCCATCGTTCGCACTGGGCCGCCGTCTCTCGACTGGAGCCCGTTCCCTTCCGCTGTCCAGAGACGATGACTTCGAAGTTTCCGTCTTTCAGGGCGTTTTCTCGAAACACCCGAAGGCCGTTGTGCATCAACCCCGCATAGGCGTTTTTAGCGATTTCAGCGGGGTCGTGGTCAAAGCACACCCAGGCCGGTGTCATCACGTCGGTGTTGATGTCGTCAAGCAGGTCCTCAACGGTCAAATCCTCCATGCGGAGGTCAAGTCCATCGTAGAGCTGTTGCTTGATGAGGTCCAAATCTTTGGTCAAGAAGAGAACCCGCTTTCCAGGTGTTAAAGCGATGTGTTGCGCCGGTTTGTTGCTCCCCATGCCTCCCCCTCAGGGCTGTTCACGGGCCATTCGTTCATAATCGGTTCGGGGCCCATCTGTCAGGCAGAACGGTCCAAGAATGCCATGTTTCCAATTCGAGTCCTTCCAGCGAATTCAGCAATGCCTCGTGAGGAACACCCTTCATCCACCGGGCAGACCCAACAGCGGTCCCACCTGGTGCGTCGCGAGCGGCAGCGTTCATCGCTGGTTGAATGGAACGGACTGGCAGAAGGTCTGGCCTCTACATAGCGAATCACTGGGTAGTCAATGCGCGGACCCATTGAGCAACGAGTCGGGACCAGTGAAACCACTACTCAACCCATTGTTGCATTAGAGTCTGAGAAGGTATGGACAAGGGTTGTCCATAAAAGTGCGAGTTCA
>JAURDW010000031.1 GCA_030827745.1 Candidatus Poseidonia sp. | reverse complement strand
CCCGACCAAGGTGGACCGCTCCGCAGCTTACGCTTCCCGCTGGGCCGCCAAACACGTCGTTGCTGCGGGCTTGTCCAAGGAATGCGAAATCCAGCTCGCCTACGCCATCGGCGTGGCCGATCCCGTGAGCATCCGCGTTGACACGTTTGGCACCGGTAACCTCAGCGACGAGGCCATCGCCGACCTCGTCGACGCCCACTTCTCCTTCAAGCCCGGTCACATCATCCGTGACCTTGGTTTGGCGGCGCCCATTTACGGCGTGACCGCTGCTGGTGGTCACTTCGGTCGTCAGCCCAACGGCTCAACCTTCCCTTGGGAGAAACTCAACGACGGCATCATCTCGGCGTTCAAAGCGTCCCTTTGAAGTCGTTCGCTGATGTTGACCCAACGGTGAACTTGGAGGGCCAAGCGTGGTGCTGCTCAACCTTTGGTCGCTGGGTCATTTTGTTCAGTGGACGTTCATTGGCCGTTATCTCCTGACCAACTGGTGGGTCTTCCTCGCCCTTTCGGTGGGATGGGAAGTGCTCGAACTCTATCTGCCCTTCGAATTTGTTGAGGAGACATGGGACAACAAACTCTCCGACCTTGTGGTGAACACGGTTGGTTTTGCCATCGGCACAGGCCTGCGCTACAACCCGCAATCGCTGGATTAACTCGAGCAGGAGAGCATCGAACAGCCCACACGGTGACGAGCCCATTCGGGGCGCTTTTGGAACCACTTTTCTTCGTGCTCGGGTTGTTCATCGTACGGGCGCTTCAGGAGTTCGTGGAGCTCCTCGGCGATGGAAAAGTCACCCTTCTCTTCGGCAGCATCGATGGCCAACTGCGCCATCCAGTTGCGAAGCACGTACTTGGGGTTCGCTCTCCGCATCCCCTCTCGGTCCGGCTTACCGTCCACTCGCTTCCACCAGCGGTCAAGCCAAGCCTTCCAGGCGCTGGTATCGGGCTCGCTGCCCTCGTAGAAGGCGTCGGAAAGGTGGCCGATGTCGGGCTCGGAAATGGAGCAGAGATGGCGGAAAAAGAGCGTCATGTCCACTTCGGTCGCTCCCAAGAGCGCCAGCAAATCGTTGACCAGTGCCTCATCGGCTTCCTCCAGCGTGCCGAGGCCCAATTTCTCGGCCCACGTTTCGCTCTGAGCGTTCATGGCGAATTCCATGGAGTGGTCCAAAATCGGCTGAAGTCGGCTTTTGTCCTCCATCAACGGGGCCATGGACTCGAGGAGGCGGGCCACGTTCCACGCACCGATGTGCGGTTGGTGGCCGTAGCGGTAGCGACGGCGCCCGGCGTCGGTGGTGTTGGGTGTCCAGTCCACATCGTAAGGCTCCAACCAGCCATAGGGACCGTAGTCAATCGTGAGGCCGTGAATGGACATGTTGTCGGTGTTCATCACGCCGTGGACAAAGCCGACTCGCATCCAATGGGCAATCATCGTCGCTGTGGATTCGGCCACCTCGGTGAGCCACGCCACGAGGCCGTCGTCGGTCCTGGCGTCGTGGTGTGGGAAATGGTGGCGTACGGTGTGGTCCACCAACGTCCGTAGCGTTTCGTGATGGCCGTCGGACACATGGATTTGGAAACTGCCGAAGCGAATGAAACTCGGCGCCACGCGGCACACCACCGCACCGGGTTCAGGCGCGGGGTTGCCGTTGTACAGAACATCCCGAACGACCGCTTCACCCGTGGTCACCAGCGAGAGGGCGCGGGTGGTGGGCACGCCGAGGTGATGCATTGCTTCGCTGCACAGGAATTCGCGGATGGAGGAGCGCAACACGGCTTTGCCGTCAGCGGTGCGCGAATAGGGCGTAAGGCCAGCGCCTTTGAGTTGCAATTCGAGGAATCCTTCCTCGGTCTTGACTTCGCCCAGCGTGATGGCTCTCCCGTCGCCCAGTTGACCGGCCCAGTTGCCGAACTGATGACCGCCGTAGCGTTGGGCGTAGGGTTGCATGCCGGGGGCGGGCTCGCCGCCGCCGAGCACGACGCCGGTCTCGTCAGAGCGCTCAAGACCCAACGTTTCGGCCATTTCGGTCGACCAGAGGGCCAAGCGTGGTTCGGGGGCTGGCGTGGGGGTGGCCTTGGACCAACACTTTCCGGGCACCTGACGTTGTCGCCCCCCCACGACCTCGTCACCGGGCGTCTCGCCCAAAAAGCGGGCGTGCCATGAGAGGGCTGACAGCGATCCATTGGTCACACCCTCCGCTAGGCGGGCGACCTATTCAACCTCATGGGCGAGCTCAAACGAGGAACGCATGGACGAGGCACGGTCAGCCTTGCCACTTGGTCCACTCGTCGCTCTTTTGCGCCCGGTGGTAGTTCACACCGCTGCCTTCGGGGTACTCAAGCCACTCGTACCCGTCCTCGGGGTTGATGCGGCCGTTGGCTTCCTTGGGGGGCGCTGGCTCGCTGAACACGTCATCACCGCCGTCGTCGGTCATGGCGAGTTTTTCTCGAAGCAATTCCGTTCGTTCGGCGGCGTTCACCGTGGCGACCAGTCCGAAATACGCGTCGTTGTGAGCGATGTGAACGAGGTCCTCGTGACTGCTGGCCAGCAGGTCGTTGATGAGCACGCCAATTTTCTCTCGGGTTTCGGCTTTGACCTCATTGTTGGTGAAACGCGCCGTCAAGTCCGCTTTGAACCCTCGCAGTTCCTCGGCCAGCGTTTCCGGTTCTTGGAAGTAGGCTTGAACAAGCGATTGCAAATACGTCAGTTCGTTTTCCTCTTCCTTGCTCAGTTTCGAGTTGTTCCGGAAAACCTGAACCCATTTCACCGCATCAGGCAACACCGAGGCCGCCATGTTGGTCTGCAGGAAGGTGAAGACCGCAAGCAGAAGAGCACCCCAGCCAACGGCTTGGCCCAATTCACTCGAAAAGAAGTCCTCCTCGCTGGCCACGACTTCGTCTTCGTTTTGTACCGTCACCGCACAACCCAGCGAATCCACTTCCGTGCCCACGGGGGTACCGGGGCATTCGTCGTCCTCGTCAAGCACGCCGTCGCCGTCGGCGTCAACGATCACCTCCTCTTGCTCGAACATGTTGGGAATGCCGTCGCCGTCGTCGTCAACGCATCCAAAATAGCCGCTGGCCGTGGAATTTCCAAGCACCTGCGGGCAGTAATCCGCCATAACTGCTCCTTCGACGTATTGGCCAACGCCGGAGGCGGCACGCGTTTCGTTCCACGAACCGTTGCCCCAATTGTCGCCGTAGCCATCGCCGTCGATGTCCGACCATTGACTCGCGAGGTTGGTGAAGGCGTCGGGGTTCGTGCCCGTCGCGTTGTCACCGTAACCGTCGCCGTCGCTGTCCACCCACTGCGTTAGGTCAGCAGGAAAGGCGTCCTGAAGGTCGGGGATTTCGTCGCCGTCGCTGTCGAGGAAGTTGTTGATGAACGGATGGCTGTCGCTGTTGTCCCCGATGCCGTCGCCATCGGAATCCATCGTTTCGCTCGCATCGTTGGGGAAGGCATCGGCGTTGTCGCCCACCCCGTCGCCGTCGGAATCCATCGTTTCGCTGGCGTCAAAGGGAAACGCGTCGCTGTTGTCGCCCGCCCCATCGGCGTCGCTGTCAAGGTGCTCGAAGGCGTTGAAGGGGAACATGTCGGCGTTGTCGCCGTAACCGTCGTTGTCAGAATCCATCGTTTCGTTGGCGTCGTACGGGAAGGCGTCGCCGTTGTCACCAACCCCGTCACCGTCGCTGTCCATCCATTCGCTGGTGTCGTTGGGAAACACGTCGCTGTTGTCGCCCACGCCGTCAAAGTCCGTGTCAAACCATTCGGACGGATTGGTGGGAAAAGCGTCGTTCTCGTCGCTGTAGCCGTCGCCGTCGCCGTCAGGGCATCCGTCTCGGTCGATGGTCGAGTCGCCCGCCGTGTTGGGGCAATCGTCGTCCACGTTGAGCACGCCGTCCATGTCAACGTCGTCGGGGGAGATGAACAGGAAGCTCACGCCCAGCGGGTGCTCGGTGCCGTCCTCACCCCACAGGCTCAGGTTGACCGTTTCAGCGACGCTGCCTGCCGGGGGCGTGGTCACGACGATGGTCGTGTCGTTGACCACGGTGCCCGTGACCTGTCCGTAGGCGCCAAAGTCCACGGTGATTTCCTGCTTGAGGTACATCCCGCTCGATTTGTTGGCGTACTTGAGGCGCTGATTGGTGGAGTCGTAGTACGCGATGTGAATCATGTTGTTGTCATCGACGAACATGTCGTTTTCATAACCAACGTCACCGGCAGTGTCCACCGACGTAAAGGTCCACGGATTCCCTGAACTTGGGACCAACAAGCCGTACACCAAGTCATCGGAACCCGAATCGTACATCGAGGCATGAAGGTTGCCAAGTGCATCCGTTTGCATGCGGAAGCCGTTGTACCCTCCGGAGGAAGGCGTGTTGCTCCAGGCTGAGCCGGACAGGCCCGTTGCGTGTTTGTACTGGCCACCGGCGGCGTCCGTGCGGTACAACATCTGGAGGTTGTTGTCGTGGTCCACGACCATGTCGCTGTCGTAGCCCACGCCGCTGCCGCCGTCAACGGTGTAGCGTTGCCACGTCCCGCTGATGTTTGAGCCGATCATCTGGTCCCTGTTGCTGTGGTGCCGGTAGGTCACGTGGACGTGGCCGTTCTGGTCAATCGCAATGGAGGAATCGCAACCAACGTAGGTGGTCGTGGTGTCGATGGCTTGCGTGACCCAACTCGTACCATCGTGGTACTTGAGCATGGCACCGTTGCAGATGTAGCCAGCCTTGGCGTACGAGATGTGGGGGCGGTCATGGGCGTCCAAAACGATGCGAATCTGGTTGTTGTAGACGTTGTTTTGCAAGGATTGCGTTGACCAGACGGAGCCGTCGTAAACGCTGTAGTAGAGGTAGCCCGTGGTCCCTTCTTGTTTGAGGTAAAAGGCGAGGTGAAGGTTGTCGTGGCTGTCGATGGTCATGTCCGTTTCCCGGCATCCGTTGCAATCCATGATCTTGGTGTGGCTCCACGTCGTGCTTCCGACCGTGAGTTTGGAGTGCCACAATTCGTCGTCGCTCCAAATGACATGAACGATGTGAACCGTACCGTTCGAATCCACGACCACGCTGGGTGAGTAGCCTGCTCCCGTGACGTAATTGATGGTGTTCGTGGTCCACGTGTACGGCTCACCGTCGTTGGTGACGTTCTTGAACGCCATGTCGAGGAAACCGGATCCCTTGATGGTGATGTCTTCGCCGCCCGTGGTCCAACCGTTGGCGGGCGATACCGTTGCAGATGCACCGTGGGAGGTTGGGTTGACCGATACCGCTTCGTCCATGGCCAGCGGTTCAGGGATTTGGAAAGGAAGCAGCCCCATCATCAGGAGCATTGCCACAAGAAACACGGCTCGCATGCCCAAACGAGCGCTTTTCGTGCAATAAGGGTATTGTATCGTGTTCGTAATGTCTGGTAACAGCAGCGTAACTCATCGCTTATCGGCCAACGGCTCAGTCCAGTGATGCAATCGTTGTTTGATTGGGCCGAACGTTGGCCAGCCAACGACCTCGGGGAATCTTAGACCGTGGCTGGACCTTGAAGGAAGAAGGCCACCCAGAGCAGCCCCAGTAGGAAACCGCAGACTTGGAAAATACGCTTGCTAGCCGAGTCTTGCGTGAACAGGTGGTTGAGGCGGCCACCCGCAACGGTCCACAAGATCATGGCGCCCAAGCACATCGTGAGGGTGATGGCGATGATGGTGAAAATCCCCATCAGACCGCCCCCCATGGGCTCGATGAATTGACTCATCAGGATGATGACAAAGGCCCATTCTTTCCCGTTCACAAACTGCATACCAATGCCGACCTTCAGCCCAAGCATGCCGTCGATGTTGTCCTCCACCTTGATGGAAGCGGGGTCAAATCGGACCATCGCCACCACCATCCCAGCGAGGAACGTCATGCCAATCCAGTGCAAAACGGTCATGGCGGTGGCCGAATCACTGACGGCATCCACCAGCAGACCCACGCTTAACTCGATGGCGACAAATCCGATGACCATCCCCGCGATGAGTTGGATGTTGGCCTTGGGCCCAAACATGCCGCTGTGAGCAAAACAGGTCAAAGCGTTGGGACCCGGTGTGATCAATCCAATGGCGAGAATGGCCAGCAATTCTCCAAGGGCAACGGTGTCCATGTGTTCACCCTCTCAATCCAAGTTCTTGCGTTAAGGCCCAAGCCAAGTATCGATATTCGTCCTCGCTGTTGTACAATTGAGCGGAGATACGGAAGTAGCGTCCGCGAGGCGAAGGCCACGACCACACGGGGACCTGAATACCGTACTTCTCCTTCAGGGTGACGTGGAGGGGGTCGCGTTCGTGCACCACCACCTCGTCGTCATCGCCCAGCGGCAAGACCAGCGTGGCGATGCAGGCCACCATCTCGTCGGGGCACGGCGGCGTGAGGCCGAGGGCCTCGCAGAGGATGTTCCGCCCTCGAATCGCCAGGTCGTGGTTGTGCTGCATGATGGCGGGCCAACCGCCTTCCACCAGTCCGCCAACATGCTCGATGGTGGCAGGCAGCGAACAGTGCGCCGAGAGGTCGCGAGTACCGGTCCAGTCAAACTCGTGACGGAAACGCGTCGTCTTGCCCAGCGGGAAGGTCATGCCGTGGCTGATGGTCAAGGGGTGGATGTCGGCTTGCTTGTCCCTGCGCACATGAAGGAAGGCCGAGCCTTTGGGGGCGCACAACCACTTGTGGCAGTTGCTCGTGGTGTACGAGGCACCCAGTTCGTCAAGGTTCAGCGGCACCATGCCGATGCCGTGGGCTGCGTCCAGCAGAACGCTCACCCCTTTTCCCTCAAGGGCCGGGACCAACGCCTCGAAGGGCATGCGAAGGCCGGTGGGGCTGGTGACGGTGTCGATCATGGCCAGCACCGTCCTTGGTGTGACGGCGCCCATGATGGCGTCCATCACGGTATGCGAGCCTTCAATGGGGAACGGGAGCGGCACGGTGACCACCTTCGCATCCCAGCGGTCCGCCACGAAATCGATGGCGTTGCGGCAGGCTTGGTAGGCGTGGTCGGGAACAAGAATCTCGTCGCCTTCGTTGAACGCCAACGAGCGAAGCACGGTGTTCACACCTGAGGTGGCGTTGTCCACGAGGGCCAAATCGTCGGCGTCGCATGAGAGCATCTCGGCCAAGGCGTGGCGTGCAGCCGTCATTTGCTCAAGGCCTTCCCCGTCGAGGAAAGCCACGGGTTCGTGCTCCATTCGGTCTTGCCAGCGACGTTGCTCCTCACGAACCGCAAAGGGCGTGGCACCAAAGGAGCCATGGTTCAGGAACGTGGTCTCGGGGTCAAGTCCCCAATGCACCGTCAGCGGGCTGCGAGACGGGCGGTCCATGCGGCGTGTTGCGTGCGGGCGAGCCATCAATGCTTTCTTCCAATCTCCATTGGATTAGAAGGGTACACCTCTCCGGATATAGGATTTACAGGCTTCCTGCCAGGCTCTGCGTTCCTCTTCTGAAAGCACGTCCACAACGAAGGCCCACAACGCCTCTTCGACTCTGATTTTTCGTACTTCAAGATAGGGCAGAGCCACGATAAATTTGGCCAGTTGTATCTTTTCAACAGGATCCAATTTCCGGACATCTCCCATGGAAGCCTTCTCCTCCGTTTTGTCGAGGCCTAACTTCAAGAGCACAAACTCAATGTTGGGATGAAACGCCTTGCTTCTCACCACATGTTGGGTAATCGCAAATTTAGCTGGCCCTTGAAGCGGGGCAGAGAGGCCGTTGCGCCAGCCGACCTGCTTCACCAACTCTGCGGCTGCTTCAGGTCCGTTGGCCCGTGCGATAAGTTCGTTCATCACTTTGGTTGAACCGAACATGTTCCAAAAAACGTAGACGGGCAAGAGAAGCCATTCGATAAAGGCTCGAGGCGCTGTGCGTCCCAACACCCGAGTGAAGTTGCGACGAAACATCTGCTTGACGATGGCGTTCACAATCCAAACATTGGCCTTGAAGGCCAACCCCTTTGCAGCCGCCCCCGTCTTGGAACTTTTTTCCAGTGGGTTGATGCCGTGTTTGGGGGAACGGTCTTTCACCATGCCGAGGGCGGCCTTTGTCAACCCTGCGGGAAGCGCCGATTCAATGGCCTTTGAGGCTTCATTTTCACGATCGATGGCCCGAGAAGTGGCGTGGTTCATCTTCCCTGCATACCTCACCGCGTCGTTGTACAACAGAAACAATTCAAGGACAGCAGCCATCAGCGAGACGAAGACGATGAGGACATAGAACGCCACCATGTACCATCCCCCAAAAGAAGTTCCGTCTGGATTCATTTTCGGTATCAGCGGAAGGACACCAAAGTAAACAAAAAGAAGCGGGAGGGCGGTGGCGAGTGCCCCAAACCCCCCGCTCCGTAAAACAGCCACGTACCCCATCAGTCGGGTGTACTTCAACCGTTCAGCACGGGTTTCGGGTTGCTTGATTTTTCCTTCCAGGAAGGCGCCGGCGTTGAGGATGTAACGGGACAGACCGTCAAAGAGGGTGGGTCCCAAAGCGAGAAGCCTCCCAACTCGGGAAGTCTCGTGGTTACGCATGCTGTTGGCTCGTTGTTCACCTTCAAAGCCTTGCCTTGACCTTCCTCTGGCAAGGGAGGCGGCGCATGGACAGCATTCGAACCGTTGTTGGCTTTCACCAACGAAGTTCAAATCCCTTTGATTCGGAGTGCGGGGGGCAGGATTCGAACCTGCGAACCGATAAGGACTGCGACCTGAACGCAGCGCCGTTGACCAAGCTGGGCGACCCCCGCGGGTAGAATGGCCTCATGCTTCCTCTTTATCAAACAACAGTCCGGGCTTCATCGTTCCCAAGGTTGGGGCGGGGCTGGTTCGGGAGCAGATCACCCTTCGGAAAAGGGGTTAAAACGGTGGACTGCGAAGATGCGGGGGGCAGGATTCGAACCTGCGAACCGATAAGGAATGGGACCTAAACCCACCGCCGTTGACCAAGCTGGGCGACCCCCGCGCAAGCCGTGGGCCGGGCTGTTTGGATTTCAATGAACCGCTTCGGTTCACCTCAGGCTTTGACCTCAAAACCCGTGGACGCCACGATGCTGACCACATCATCGGTGCTCAAGGCCGAAGTGGTCACGACGACACCCGAATTCGTCTCGTGGGAGATGTCGGCTTTCACGACCCCTTCCGTCGCTTCAAGGACGCGAGCAACACGGCCCGAGCATCCGCCGCAGGTCATGCCGTGAATGGTCAGGGTGTGGGTGATTTCGCTCATGGCCCAATCCACCGCCGCTTCCCTATCAAACATCGCCCGAGCGCAACTTCGCTGAGGGCTGCCACCAGCGCAACAGGAGGGAATTGCTCACAACACTAACAGACGAGAGCGACATGGCGGCCGCGGCAAAGGCGGGTGGGAGCAACCAACCTGTCCAAGGAAACAGGACCCCCATCGCCAAGGGGAGGCCAATGAGGTTGTAACCAAAGGCCCAAGCAAGGTTGGTTCGGATGCGGGCCATGGTGGCCCGTCCCAATTCAAGCGCGGCCACGGCGTCGGCCAAGTCGTTTCGGACGAGGACGATGTCGGCGCTTTCCAACGCAATTTCGCTTCCGGCGCCCATGGCGATGCCCACCTTCGCCACGGAAAGGGCGGCGGCGTCGTTGATGCCGTCGCCGATCATCGCTACGACGCCGTTTTCTTGCAGACGACGCACATGTTCTGCCTTCTCGTCGGGTTTGACGCCCGCCACGACGTTGGTGATGCCGACGGTATCCGCAACCGTTTGTGCCACCTCTTCCCGGTCTCCGGTGAGCATCACGACCTCGATGCCAAGTTGTTTGAGTCGCTTCACGGCGGCTGCCGAAGTCTCTCGAATGCGGTCGCTGATTTCCAACCAGCCGAGCAAACGCTGGCCGTTCGCCACCAGCACCACGGTCACGCCACGACGGGCGCGGTTCGCCACTTTTTCTTCGAGTCCTTCGGGCAATTCGCCCAAGCGCACCTCCATCAATTCGAGGTTTCCGACGGCCACGGCTTCGCCCTCAAACGAGCCGACCAAGCCCATGCCAGGAAAGGTTTGCACGTCCTTGACATCGGGACGGGCGTAGCCCATGTTCGTCCATGAGGTGTGAACGGCTTCGGCGATGGGATGGGTGGACTCTGCTTCCAGAGCGGATGCCAGGCATACGAGCTCCTCCACGTCACCATCGAGCAGTTCGATGTGGCTCACTCGGGGTGAACCTGCCGTCACCGTTCCGGTTTTGTCGAGCACGACCGTGGTCGTGGCGTGGGCTTGTTCAAGGGCCTCAATGCCCTTGATGAGCAGCCCAAAACGTGCCCCCCGACCCGTTCCGACCACCAAGGCGGTGGGCGTGGCGAGGCCCAGCGCGCACGGGCAAGCGATGACGAGGGTGCTCACCAAGACCATCACCGCCATTTCACTCCCCGCCATGGTGCTGGTCGGAGCGAGGGTGTCGGCCATCAGCCACCAGACGGCGGAGGCGACGATGGCCGCACCAACAACGACCGGTACGAAGACCCCAGCAATCCGGTCAACGAGCCGTTGAATGGGGGCTTTGCCCATCTGGGCTTCGTCGACCAGGCGAATGACCTTCGCCAGCATCGTATCGCCCACCAGAGCCGTCGTTCTCACAAAGAGCGTTGCGTCCATCACAACGGTGCCGGCTGTGACGTGGTCGCCTGCTTTTTTTCGTACTGGAAAGGATTCACCCGTCATCATGGATTCGTCCATCAGTGCCGTTCCGTCCTCCACCACGGCGTCCAACGGCACGGTGTCACCTGCCCGAACCTTGAGCAAGGTGCCCCGAGCAATGGCGTCCACGGGCACGGCCACCGTGCCTTCGCCTTCCACGACCCAGGCTTCTTTGGGCTGCAATCGCATCAAGGCGTGAACGGCGTCGGTCGCTTTCAGTTTCGCTTTTGCCTCAAGGTAGTTGCCGAGCAGCACGAAGGCGATGATGAAGGCAGCGCCATCGAAAAAGACATGGTCAGCGTGACCGACGAATGCGGGTAAAAACGACAGGACGGGCGAGAGGGTGACGAGGCTTGACCACACCATGGCCACGGTGGTCCCGAGGTGAACGAGGACGTCCATGTTGGCCGTCCCTTTCCGTAAGGAAGCCCAAGCGTGACGATGGAAGGCCGCTCCACAGTAACCGTAGACCGGCAAGGCGGCGAGCATGGCAAGGAGGAGGCGGGTGTCAAAGGGGCCAAAGGTGCCCAAATCGTCCACGAGCATGGAGAGGATGAACACCGGGACGGTGAGGGCAAACGCCAGCATCACTTGACCGCCTTGTTGGCTCACCTGTGCTTCGTTGTCCTGACGCACCTGAAGGGGTGGCAGGAGTTCAGAAGCGCCGAAACCAGCGCTTTCCACGGCGTGCATGCAACGCGCTCGCTCGATGTCGTTCACCGGCACGTCAAGTGTGATCACGGCCTTTTCCAACGGCAAATTGACGCTCACGCTCGCCACGCCTTCCAACCCGTTGAGCACCCGTTCCACGGAAGCCACGCAGGCGCCGCAGGTCATCCCCGTAACGCTGAGTTGGAGGGTCGCCTTGTCCATTTCACTCCCCCGCGTTTGAGCAGCAGCTCATGAGTTGCCACTGACCGTCGTCCAACGTTACGCAACCGCAACCGCAGGTGCACAACCAACCCACGCTTTCCCACCCCTTGCCGCCTTCGGCTCGCGTGTAGAGGCGCTTCATCTTGCAGTTGCAGTCGCAGCGTTCAGCGGGGACGCGGGGCATGCTCTTGCGAAGAATGTAGTCAATATAAAGTCCCCGTTTTGACTACATAATGGGGGGGAGATTGTTTCCGAACCCGCCAAGGCCGTATGGATGACCAAGACCATCCAGCCTTGGACCAACTGCCGCATATGGTCGTACATCGCCATCGGGCTCGCCAAGGCCGGTACGTTTCCCGGCAACCTGCGAGGCGCTTAGACCGGCGCAAGGTCCAGCGAACCGGACCAGATGTCCAACCCTCGGATGCGGCAGCGGAAGCGTTGACCCAAGGTGAGGACGGTTCGGTGTTCACCGGTGACATCCGGTTCAGCCGTGACGACACGCAGGCCGTGTTCGTCCACCGTCAGGCGTTCTTTGTCCCCCAACTGGCTGACGTTCATGCGGCCCGAGACGGCACCGTCGTCGGCGAGGTCGAGGAAGACGGAATTTCGGTGCATGCCCACCACCCGAGCGTTGTACACCGTTGCCGTATCAACTTCCTCCCCCTCCCCGGCGGGCTGACTTGCGGCGTCGCCCAAGCGTCCGCCGCGCAGCAAGTGAAGGTGGTATGCGTTGGCGACCAATTCCCATTCCATGCGTTTGGCAAGCAAGCCTTGGTCGGTGCAGTGCTGGGACAGGTTGGCGGTTGCCTCGAGGTCGTGCGCCCAATCCTCACCGTGAATGAAGGCCTTGAGTTGGCGGTGCGTCATGAGGTCGGGGTAGCGTCGAATCGGCGAGGTAAAGTGGACGTAAGCGTCGAGATTCAAACCGAAATGGCCGCCGTTTTCTTCGCTGTAATTGGCCCGTTGCATGAGGCGGAACAGACCGTGGTCCACGATGCGTCGTTTGGTCTCTTGCAGGCCGCTTGCTTCGGCTTGAGCGTCTTGCAAGGAGGTCAGGATGCCCTCGCGTGCCTCGGGGTCAATGACCGTTGACAAGTAATCCGGCACCTCTTCTTCGGCGCTGCCGTCGTCAAAGCTGGTGAGGTCGATGCCGCCGCCGCCGAGGTTGGCCCAATCGCCGAGGAGGTTGGACAATTCCTTCGCAGCCGTTTCACCGTGCTTGCGGAGGCTCGGCATGGGCAGTTGGATTTTGATGTCAAGGGCGGCCAATTTGGCGTTGAGTTCCTCCACCTCCGGTCGGTCAGGAGGTGCGTGGCATCGCCACGGGAGCGGGGCCCCCGCAGCGCCCAAGAGGTGGCCAACCGCAGCGTTGGTGGCCACCATGAAGGATTCGATCATTCGGGTGGCCTCGTTGGGCCACTTGACCTCAACACGCAATTCTTCGTCGCCGTGAAGGCGGGGTCGGAGTTCGGGGTTGTTGAGGTTGAGGCGAATCTCGCGAGCCTGCCAGGTCGCCGCCAAAGCGAGCATGCCGTCGTAAGCATCGCTGGAAAACACGTCCGAGTAAGCGATGTTTTGTTTGACCCGAATCACCGCTTCGTACGCCTTGGTGTCAACGATCGCATCGCCATCGTCCAAGGTCATGGCGACCACCATCGCCAATCGGTCAACATCGGCGCGCAGGGAACAGAGGTCGTCAGCAAGGCGGGGGGGCAGCATCGGCAGGACGGTGTGGGGCAAATACACCGAGGTGGCGCGAGCGGAGGCGGCCGCATCGAGCGAGGTGCCGACCTTCACGTAATGGGCCACGTCCGCAATGGCGACCCACAATGTCCGAACACCGTTCTCGGTCACCAAGCACACAGCATCGTCGAAATCTTTTGCATCAGGTGGGTCGATGGTGACGAGCGGGAGGTGACGAAGGTCGGTCCGTCCTGCTGCGATTTCACCCGCACCATCAACTTCGGGAAGACGGTCGGCGTAGGCCACCAAGCCTGCATCGTAGGTACGTGGAAAAGTGTTGAGGCCTTCTCTTCGTCGCGCTTCCAAGCGGGCATCGAGCAAGCCTCGGGCGGTCCATCGCTGGCTCGCCAGCATCAACAAGGCCATGGAAGGTTCTTTTCGGTGCGTTCGAAGCCCAGTTCGCCGCGCAGCGCACTTTGTGGCTTGGGCCACAAGGTCAAACCCGAGGAGACGGGTGCAGCCTTCACCGTCCAGCGAATACACCGCAGGGAGGGGGGTTCCGGTGAGCATGGCTTCCCACACGTCTTCCAACAGGGCGTAACACGAAACATCGTCGGCGTGTTCCTCGCCCTCGGTGAGGGGGGGGCGTCCCTGCAGGGGAGCATCGCCTTTGGCGGCATGTCGGCTGAAAAAGTCCTTCCATCGGGCGGCTTCCCTCTCCATGGCGGTCAAAGCATCGGGGGTACGCAAGCGAACCTTCCCGTCTTTCTGCCTCAGCACGTAGGTTCCGTTTTTTCGCCCTTCTGCTAAGGCTTCGTTGATTTCGCTGAGCAGGGCTCGACCCGCTTTGGGCTGTTGTGCAAACGTTTCAGCGAGGTTCTCTTTTTGCGTCAAAACGGATGCGATGTCCTCGCCTGACCACGCTCGGGTGAAGTCCTCCTCGGTGAGGTGCTGAACGAGCCGTCGCCAGAGGCGTTCGTCCAAATGGAGTTGAGGTGCCTTGCCCTTGCCTCGACGCCTGCCTTTTTTGCCCCCGGTGTTCGCCTTTTTCTGGCGGTTGGGTCCTCGGTCACGCCTCCGACCGCTCCCACCCGCCATGGAGTCCTGTGGGGTTGACCTGTCATGAAGTCAACGATTCACAACCCCGCTTTCTGGAGGTCGTCAAGCGCCTTGCGTTGGTCTTCGGTCAGTGCCTCGGCTTCGGCCAAGGTGAACTCCAACGTGAGGTCGCCGCCGTTGTATCCTGAAGCGGTCATTCGCCGACGGTCACCAACCTGCGTCAAGGGGTCTACCGACAACTTTCCGACCTTGCCCGAGGGCAACCGAACGCTGACTTTGCCACCGAGCATGAGCACCGAATACGGCACGGGGACATCTTGCACCAAGGCGTCGCCCTCCCATCGGCAGGCATCTCCTGCATCAATGCGAACGGTCACGACCACGTCGCCCCTCTCGCCATCTGGATGGTCATGCCCTTGGCCCTTGAGCGTCTTGGTGGTGCCGTGCGCTACGCCAGCGTCGAGGCGCAACTTCATCGTCGTGCGTTTGGTTTCCATGCTCGTGCCTTGCTGCTTGAATCGCTTGAAGGAGAATTCGAACTGCCCTCCGGCCATCGCCTGCTCCACGGTGAGGTCGAGACCGACATTGATGGTGGCCGCCTTTGCAGTGGAGCGTTGTTGCTGACGAGGGGGTTGACGGGGCATGCCGCCCATGCCACCCATGCCACCCATGCCACCCATGCCACCCATGCCGCCGCCGAACATTTGGCCGAGGATGTCGTCAAGGCCACCGCCCATGCCGCCAAAATTGACGTTGGGCCCTCCGCGTCCCCGGCCACCCATGCCGCCGAACATTGAGCGCATCTGCTCCTGTTGGTCAAATTCACGGCGAGCTTCGGCCGTTCCGATGGCGTTGTGAGCGGCTTGCACTTCCTTGAATTTCGCCTCTGCTCCGGGGTCGCCTTGGTTGCGGTCAGGGTGGTGCTGGCGAGCAAGTTTGCGGAACGCTCGCTTGATTTCACCATCGCTTGCGTTCTTGTTGACCCCCAACACGTCGTACGGGTTGCGCTCTGCCATCGGCTTGGCCTTCAACCGCCGCCCCACATCAACCCTCCCTTTGGAGCGAAAGAAACCGTACGGTCAAACCGTCCGTTTCACCTGCGGAGCCGTTATAATGAGGGGGTTGGTGGCTCGGTAGGCTGAGGTTAGACCATGTCTGACGAAAAGAACGCCAACAAGTCCTTTGAGATGCGCGTGCAAGAGCAACAGGACAAGATTGAGGCGCAATTCCGCAAGATCACCCGAGGCTCTTGGGCACGTATCATTCGCATGGCGCGAAAACCTTCGAAGCAGGAGTTCCGTCAAACGGCCATTATCTGCGGCATCGGTCTCTTTGTTTTGGGCGCCATCGGATTCGCCATCTTGGTGCTGATGGACAACTTCCTGCCCTGGCTGATTCACGACGTGTTCGGCATCGGGAACTGATATTGGAGCGTGAAGATAATGACGGAAGCATTCGTAGCCTTTGTTCGCCATGAAGAGAAACTGCTGTTGCTCAAGCGCAACGGCTCTACCGAGCATTTCCCCGACCTTTGGGACGGTGTTTGGGGCGTCGCCGACACCCCTGAAGAGGTGCTTGACCGGGTCTCCCAATCCACGGGCATTCCGGTCGAAGACCTCCACTACCACAGCACCGGCCCCGAACGTGGCATCGACATGGGGCGTAACCTCGTTGACGTGATGCCCATTTTGGTGGTAAGCAAGAGCAGCGAAGTCACGCCAGCCGGCATCTACACCCGGGCCGAGTGGATTGACCCCGGCAGCCTGAAGGATTACAACTGCATCTTTGCCGACCTGGACATGGAGAACGCCGCCGGCCTTTTCCGAGCCATGTACGGTAGCGTTGGGTCCTTCCTCTACATCATCAAGACCGCCATCAACTCCGAGCAGCGCGTGGCCGACGAGATGTACTCTCGCCTGCACGGAAGCGGCTCAATGGTGTCGCTTCAGGGTGAAATCATGTCCATTCTTCACCCCCCCGCCATGCGCGGCTATGTGTTTGTGGAAGCCAGTGCGCTCCACCATGTCGAGAAACTCATCGGTCGGTCAGGTGGCCGTGACCCCTCTGCTCGCCGAGGCATCAACCAATCCCCGCTCAAGAATGCAAAGAACGTCCTCCCAGGAGAAGCTCCGCTCGAAGACATCCTCCCCTACTTGGAGCCCAAGGCCGTGACCAGTGGCATCGAAGTTGGCTGCATCGTCGAAATCGTGACGGGGGCTTTCCGAGGCGAGAAGGCTCGTATCACGAGCGTTTCCGAATCCAAGGAAGAGGTCAGCATGGAGTTGTACGAACAAATCATCCCGATGACGCTCAACATGCGCGGCGACCACGTCCGTGTCATCGAGCGCGTTGGCGAGTGAGGCCGCAGCCCTTACTCTTCCTCGTCGCTTTGCTTCAACACCAGTTGGAGGTTCCTCTCCAAGACCTTCTTGGCCTCATAATCGTTGTTGACGTAAACCAGAGCGGCTACGAGTGCCACCATGAAGGACAATCCGGCAACCACATCGCTGTAAGAGAACGGGAAAGAGGGAGCAAGAACGGACACAAAAATGGCCACGCCGAAGACGACATGAGGTGTTTTGGACACCGGGGGGGCCTTGAGACCGACTTCCTCGAGGACGCGCTCCTTTGCAAGTTTGAGTTCTTTTCGCCAGGCGTTGTCCTTGGTTGAGGCGACCGCAAGCAACACGAGGCCAGCGATGATCGAAAAGCAACAGAGCGTAAGGGGGCCATCATCCCCGCTTTCAAGCACGCTGAAGACAAGGAAAAAAGGGACTGCAACGACGAGGAGAAACCCCAAAACCGACTCACCAACAATGCTGGGTTTTGTTGAGAGTGTCAGCCTGTATTGTTCAATCGCTTCTTGAGGCCCCCCTCTGATTTTGTTGACCTTGGCCGTCACGGGCGCAGTGCTTTGCTCATCCGTTTTGACGGCATTCGGTTCTGGACCTTCACCGGCTTGAATGAGGATGGGTTGAGGAGGGCCGGTTTTTTTCTTCTCATCGGCCATGCTCTCACTGAACCCAACGAGGGTTTAGGTCTTCTTCCGACATTCCTGCAGAACCCTTCAAATCAACCTTTGCTGCACCGGAGCCGATTTTGGCCGCTGATGCTGGCCGATGCGCCAAGCGATGTCCGCCGCCGCCCAAGCCCCCGAACGGAGGGCTGCTCCTCCGGTTCCTGCCGGCTCACTCCAAGCATCGCCCGCCTCAACGAGGAAGGGCAACCGAGCACCAACGGCGACCTCGCTTGAGCGACCGTAGCGCCAACGGTGCGCTTGCAGCGTCGCCGTTTTCATCCATGTGAACGCCTCTTCATCGAGGTCATGCACGATGGACAGCCATGTTTGAACGATGTCGGTGGCGTCCTGTTCGAGATGCTTCCGACTCCAGTCGGTTGGAAGGTGAACCACCAAACCGCGTTCATCCTCGCTCGTTTCGACCCGATACCCCTCGGTGGAGAGGACCTGCCGGATACGGGAGGGGACGCCATCTTCGTGAACGACAACCACCGTCCAGGTTGGGTCGTAGGCGTGGGTTGACCACGCATCGGGCGCTTCAGGAAGAAGCCGATGGAGTTGAGGCAGAGGAGCGGTGATGACCACGCCGGATGCCGTCCACTGGCGACCAGCATCGTCGTCGAGGGTCCACACCTCGCCTTGGCGTTCAATACGAACAACCTCGGTCCCCGTGAGAACATCGATGCCGTCCAACCAATGCGCAACGGCAGCAGGGCCGTCCTTCAGCAGCAGCCCCTCCTCGCTGCGTTCCATCCAACCGTGGGCTACGGCTTCGTCCATCCAAGCATCCAGCCAGGAAGGCCACCGGTCAAGTCGAGAAGCCCCGTGGGTAACCACGGTTTCATCCACCCGTCGTCGCGAGCATCGCCCCCCAACGCGCCGCCCTTTGTCCAAAACGAGAACGTCAAAACCGTGGTCGGCCAGAAGACGGGCGGCGACGGCGCCGGCCAAACCAGCACCGACGACGACGATCGGGTGAAGCGTGGTGGCGGCAGGGCGGTCGGTGAATCGCCGATAGGCCTCCATGTCAAGCCGGGTGCGGTGGGTTCGTGGGTCTCGCTGGCGAACGGTGCCGAGCACGGGTGTGGGCGGGTGGAAAGGCCGGTCAAACAAGCCGTGGCACCATTGCACACCGACCACCGAGGAAGGGTCGCGACCGTCAAGTGCGTACTTATCGTTGAGGTGCTGGCCCCAAGCCACGGACTGCTCAAGGTCTGCCGTCCAAAACGGGAGGGCTTTGCCCCACGTCATGCGGACGTTGTTGTGCAGTTCGCCTTGCCGCAGGAGGGAGCGCTGACACGCTGCCCAAAGGGGCTCGTGCACGTCACCTCGCTCGAGTTGACGAAGCGGGTACAGGGTGGTGCGGGGGTCGTCCTGCGCGGTTCGCCACGAATGGCGGGCCCAATCGGGAAGGTTGTGCACGCCGTAAGGTTCGTCCGTGGCGAAGATGTGATGCCAAGGGTGCTCACGAAAAACGAGAAGTTCGTCGAGGTACTTGTCGGCGGATTTGGTTCCGAATTCGGCGGCCTCACGAGCGATTTTCATCGGTGAAATCATGCCGTAGTGGATGTAGGCCGACATCCGTGATACGCCGTCGGTGTCGGCGGCGTTGTTGCGCCGACGAGCGTAGCCGTTGAGTCCCTTGTCCTTGAACGCCTGCCAGCGAGCGAGGGCGGCGAGTTCACCTCCCTTGAAACGCCACAAGGGATGGACCGTAGGGTCGATGTTGCAGAGCTGGAGCAAGGCCCAGCGCGCCTCCAAGTCGGCGAGTTGATGCTCCACCATCACCGGCTCAAACGGCAGTTCGCCGCCGTACGGCTTCACCTCGAATTCCGTGGTGGGCCACGAACGTTGCAGGCGTTGTTTTCGCAGCTTCTTGGTGGCGTCTCTGAACTTGAACGGCCGATCCACCGATTTTCCAAACAGCGGCATGGGGATGACGCAATGCCCGTCCACTTCAACCACCGTCGCTTGGGTAGCCTCGGCGATGCGGCGAACCCACCCGTCCCATGGGGGAAGAGGGTAGAGGTCGGTCACCACCATGCTGGCTTGTTGGGCCAGATGCTTCATGGCGGCAGGGCGGTGCCCTTCACGGGCGAGATGGAAGACGTAGCGGAGTCCTTGCTTGGCGAAGCCACGGTGCAAATCAACCGCAGCGTCCATGACGACGTTGTGATGGCGCAGCGAAGCATGAGGGTAGCGCTCGTCAAGGCCGTGGTAAATCAGCAACGGTCGGCCGTGATGATGCGCCATCCAGCGAGCCACGTCGACCACGGGATTTTCGTGAACGCGAAACAGCGACTTCAGCCAGACGACCACCGGGCCTTCGCCCACCGGTTCACGCAGGTTGGACAACCACCGGCAACGCTCGGCGAGGTGCTTTGGGAGGTCCATGCGTGAAGGAGCAGGTTTTGGCTCATATAGGCCTGTTCAAATCCCACGCGAATGCAGATCGTCCGGCCGAGTGAGGTTTCAATCAAACTTCGGCAACCTTTGCCTTCTGGCGCTTGCGGTTCCACTTCTTGATGCGTGGGAGTTGCCACTTGATGATGCCAGTCCAGAAGACCACGGCCATCACGGCTTGACCGACGAACATGGTGAATCCGGGGTTGTCGTCCCACACGTTCACGTCACCGGTGAAGGTGATGCGTCCGAAGTACACCGAGATAATCATGCCAAACCCGAGGTGAATCCAACGAAGGATGGTGTTCCAGTTGCGTGCCATGATCACTCCTCCTTGTTTGCCGCTTTATACTCTTCCAGTTTTTTCTCGAACTCTTCGTCGGTTAGGCCGTGCCATCCTTTGCACAGACCGGTCGGCGAGCGTCCACATCCACATTTTGCCATGTTTCTTTTCCTCCTTACCCTACCCATCAAACGCCCCTATTAAGTCCAGAAAGTTCCGTTGGGGAAACCTTGGTTTCCACGGGGATACTATGTCCTTGATATACAAAAGCGACTTGGTCGCTCTATGCAACCAATAGACGCACCCGTATGCCTTCAATCAAAAGGTCGCCATTTCATTGAGCTCCTCGGCAAGACCTACGTGCTTGACATTCTCTACCACCTGTTGAACCAAACAGAAGCTGTTCGTTTCAATGAACTCAAGCGTGCATTGGACGTGACAGCGACGACATTGAGTCGGCGTTTGGACGATTTGATGGTCGCAGGGCTTGTTCATCGTGAGGTCTACGCCGAGGTCCCTGCAAGGGTGGAATACGACCTGACATCGCTTGGCCAATCACTCGGACCGGTGCTGTGCAGCATCTTTGATTGGGTCGGAAACGCCCAACAAATCGGTTAGAGAATGGAATTTTTTGTGAACCCAATGTCCCGCAAAGACTCAACAATCTGGATTCACTGACTTCGTACATGCGCCCCTTCATCACGATTGAAAAGCGTGCCGCGAAGCCCTTGATTTCTATCAGGGCACGTTCCTGAGTTTTTCGCTCGAATCCTTGAAGCACCACGTTGAACCCCATCAGGACCTCGTCATGCTGGCCACGTTTTCCATCAAGGGTTGAGCCGTCATGATCAGCGACACTTTTGTGGAGCACGAATGGAGCATCACGCCCGGCATTTCGTTCTTCATTGACGCAGAAAGTGAGGATGAACTCAACGACCTCGCAAATGCGCTGTGTACTGGTGGTCAGGTGCACATGCCGGCGGGGAACTATGGATTCTCGACCCTGTTTGCTTGGGTTGAGGACCGTTTTGGCGTGAACTGGCAACTCAATCTTGGCTGATAACGCCCCATGCACTG
>JAURDW010000030.1 GCA_030827745.1 Candidatus Poseidonia sp. | reverse complement strand
CATTTCTCGGTAGTCATCGAGCATCAACCACTCATCGGGGTCGGCACCGGGGAATGCTTTGTAGAAGCGGCGTCGGTTTTCGCCCACCGCAATGCCGAGGGTTCGGAAGCCTTCTTGGCGAGCTCCGTGGAGGATTTGAAGTGAGGAATGGGAGGCGACGACACCGATGGTGATGGCGTTGGGGTCGTATCCGTTTAACCAGCCCTTGACCGTGGAGTAGGGTACGCCCATATGGAGGGGTTTTGTAATCGCTCTATGAGTATTATGTCCGAGTTTCATGTTTCTTGGTGTTTGAGTCGCTTCATGCATCTGGGCAAGGCGAGCAAAATCCTCTGACAAGGTGAAGCATTCATTTGTCCGTTTCCCCTCGTTAAGACATGGCGGATGAAACCGGCAATGTTCGGATGACCTACGGAGGCTACCTTCGCCTTGATGACTTGCTTCGTCTCCAAGACGGGCCCTCTGGCTACTCGCCGGCCCCGTGCAACGACGAGTTGCATTTTATCATCGTGCATCAAACCTTTGAATTGTGGTTCAAACTGATTTTACGAGAACTCAAAGAAGCCAGAAAAGTGTTGGCTCAGGACAAGGTGGAAGAAGCTCAAATCCCCATCATCGTGCATCATCTTGAACGCGTCAGCGAAATCTTCCGCTTGCTTGCAGACCAATGGAAGGTGATGGAGACTTTGTCCCCTCAAGACTTTTTGGCGTTTCGAGACCGTTTGGGGACCTCCTCTGGATTTGAGTCTTGGCAAATGCGAGAACTCGAGGTCCTCCTCGGTCTTGAGCAGGCTCAACGCGTCGGCGGTATGGACCCCCTGGCCCACATGCAGAAACTGAGCAAGGAGGGGAAGGTCACAGAAGAGGTCATGTTGGCGTTTGAGGACACCCATCAAAAACCGTCCCTCAACGAAGCCTTGAACGCGTGGCTTGCGCGAACGCCTATCCACGCCTCTCTGCCAGAAAGCGAAGGGGACGCAGCCACCGTCGATGCCTACATCCATGGCCATCTGAAAGCGATGGCTGAACACGGAGAACAGGTCATTGCGCACATGGTGCGCATCGGCCACGGAACAGAGGCCACCGTTCGCCCGAGAATTGAAGCGGGTCTTGAGGGGGCACGATCCTTCCTTCTTCCGGATGGCGAGGCTCATCGCGGGAGAGCAGGTTTGCTGTTTATAGAATCTTACAGGGACTTGCCGTTGCTGTCCTGGCCTCGTCGCCTCATCGACAGCTTCGTTGAGTTGGAACAGGCCATGTTGCTGTTTCGAACCCATCATGCACGCATGGTTGAACGAATGATTGGACGACGTATGGGGACCGGGGGTTCAAGCGGCGTGGACTACCTTGACGCCACCACCAAGTATCGGGTGTTCGTTGACCTCTGGGCCGTACGCACGCTGTTGGTCAAGCGCGAGGCCTTGGATGAAGTCGAACATCCGGAATTTTACGGGTTCCGCTCGGACACTCAGTCTTCGTGAGGGTCGATGTCGATGGGAATCAGATGATTCTCGTATTCGTAGAGGGCGATCTTGAGCGGGTCAAGGACGAAACGAATGTTGGCTTCTTCCAAGCCGTAAAGGGAAACCAATTCTTCCTTGAACTGCGTTCGGAGAACTTCTTCCGTGGCGTAGAGGGGAGCGCCCATGCCGATTTGGAGAGCACGAGCACCGATGATTCGGGCTCGCTCGAAGCGGGTGTGTTGTCGTGCAGGTTTCACCATTTCAATCACATGCGAGGCTTTCGCACTTCGCCGACATGCCGACTCTTTTTGAACCTACCTCATTCATTTTCCTTGCTCTCAAGCGGTGGCGGCGTGCGTTTTTGCTTCATCAAGTTCCGGTGCATGAGGAGGGCGGGCAGAGCCAGAGCAAGCAAACCCACGGTGGCTGTGAAGGCCCACCATCCGTTCGTTCCAGTGGAGCTTTGACCTGATGCTCCCAAATCGCCTTCGCTCAGGGACATCGGTCCTGTTGGGGCGAGGGAAGCAACGTTCAACGAGCGAACACCGGGTTGTTCCAACATCACGACCAGCGAGCCTGATTGGTTGAGGTTAAAGGCTCCAGCATCGAGGCTGCCATCGGTAGCGTTGACTTCGACCATCGCTCTGGCTAAAGTGCTGTGAATTTGCTCTTTGGATTCGTGGGGTGTCGGCTCGACATACCAAGCACGAACCGTTGCGTTGGAACTGAGGTTCCAGGAGAGCACGGTGCCGTTGATGGTCAGCGTTTCCAACCCCCCGGGGAACGGGGCTGACGTATTCAAGACGCTTTGCAGGTCCATCGCTTGCCGAGTTCCCGTTAACAGGTCCACACCGTCAACCACCAAGGAAGGAATGAAAACGAGTCTGAATTCATGGTCGTACCTGAGTTTTGAGGCCGATAGAAACGTTTCATCGGCCGGTGAAGCATGGTGTTGCAGCACAAAGGCCTGTTCGCTTGAGAGGTTGCTGAGTTCTTCCGCCACGGTTTCGCAGGGCTCGCACCAATCGGCTCCGTAGTACTCCACGAGGTGCGTCGGTTGGGTGATGTTGCATTCTCCCCCAAGGAGGCAGGAGGCGGGCACCAAACGCACGTCAAACATCGCCCCTTGGTGCTCGTCTTGACCGATTTCGTCTGCTTGCGTGATGCTCGTGCCAGCGAGGAGGGCCATCAACGCAGCCAAGACACTCAGCGTGGCGAGGCGAGACCAACCCATGCACAGGGGGCGAGGCATTTGTTCAAAAGGGGTCTGCTCCCACATCCAACTATGGAGCCCTCGTGGTGGCGTCGCCCCTCAGCGCTCCCGCTGCTCCTTGTGGCGATGGCGCTGCTCATCGTCGTCGTGGGCGGGTCCATTCGCATCAACGACGCTGGCGAGTCCTGTCCCGAGTGGCCAACATGCTTCGGAACGTGGCACTTCAATGTCTCCGATGACGAACAGGCGGCCTATTGGGCGGCAAATCCAGATCAGATTGACTCACGAGGAGAGGACCATCGTTACACGACCTTCCAGATTTTTGTTGAATGGTTCCATCGGTTGCTCGTTGGCATCATCGCTGTTCCCATCTTGTGGAACGTTGTCGCTACGCGTCGCTCACGTCCCGTTTACGGCGAGGCCGTCGCTGGCGCAGCGGTGTTTTCTGCCGTGATGTTGTTCATTCAAGCCACGGCAGGCTACATCACGGTACGCTTTGACAACGCTGATTGGACCGTTGCTCTTCACCTTTCATTGGCTTGCATCTTCGCTTCCGGTCTCCTCTGGCAGTACATGGCGATGAGGATTCGGGAGGGCGTGCATTGGCCCTTTTTGCAAACGACCAAGGCGTACCTCGAAGCACACACAAAACGCGTCTACAACATGACGGCTGCTGTGGGGGTGTTGCTCGTGCTCGGTGCTTGGGTTTCTTCGTCGGCCGGAGGCCAATACAACCAAAGTTGCTCGGTTGGATTTCCAAACGGTTGGCCAAAGTGTCAAGGGTCTTTTCTGCCATCGCTTGACGGGCCGGGCATCTTTATTCAGATGATTCACCGCTTTGGAGCCTTGGTCGTTGGGCTCATTTTGGTGTTGAACTTGAGCAACATGCGAATGGATGCTTACGAGACGAAAGGTAACCAAGCCTTGCTTCGTTCGGCGGAGATCACAACTGGACTTTGGGTCCTCAACGTCATCGTGGGGGGCTCCTACATCGTTTTTGCCAAAGTTGGAGATTTCCCTGAGTGGCTGTCTCTGCTCCACCTGGTGGTCGGTGTCACTGCGTTCCTCTCTGCGGTTTACTCGACATTCTGCGTCCGTTTCGCACGCGCTGCATGGGCTGAAGCAAAAACGGCGGTGCCGCTTGGAGTGGAGTCGGAATGAGCGACGATGCCCCTCCGTCCTCTCCTTCACCGGGCATCATCAAGGTGATGATGCAACTCATGAAACTCAGGGTCATCGTTCTCCTGCAGATCACCGCCTTGTGTGCCATTCTCGTTCACGACACCCTCGCTCGGTACGGAGCCCTTGAGGTGAACCGGACGTGGAGCGATACCCTGAGCGTTGCGTTGATCACGGTGGTGGGAGGGACCCTCTCCGCAGGAGGGTCAAACGCCATCAACATGTGGTACGATGCAGACATTGACCCGCACATGCGACGAACCATGAACCGTCCGATTCCACTCGGGCACGCCACGCCTCGCTTTGCCCTGATGTTCGGAACCGTCATTGCCGTTCTCGGCTCGGCGTTGTTCTTGCTGGTGAGCACCAAGGCTGCGTTTTGGTCGGCGTTTTCGGTGGTGTTCTACGTTTTCGTTTATTCCATTTGGTTGAAACGACGCACACCGCAAAACATCGTCATTGGCGGTATTGCTGGCTCCACTCCACCGCTCATTGGTTGGGCTGCTGCGGCAGGAGACTCGATTGCGAACGCGAATGTCTTTGACCTCGGCTCGCCGATTCCTTGGATGTTGTTCTTTCTCATTTTCTTCTGGACGCCCCCGCATTTTTGGGCCTTGGCCCTCTACCGTTCGGGGGAATACGGAAAAGTGAACATCCCCATGATGAACGAGGTTCGAGGGCCAGAACATACGGTCTTCCAGTCCAAAATCTACTGCGTTTTCCTCCTCTTGCTCGGTTCTGTCCCTTGCTTTTGGCCAGAGTCGGGACTGCCCTTGCTGTGGGCCTTTGTGTCGGGTGGGCTCACCTTGTGGTACGCCTCCTCCGTCTGGGCGATTGATCCGAACGAAGCGTTTGATGAAAACGGTCGTATGCCGAAGGCAGCCGCTTCGTTTTTCCGAAGCCTCTTCTACCTTGGCTGGATGTTTCTTTCGCTCGTTCTCATCACCTTCATCCCGGGCGATTGGCTTGGCATCCTCGGTCCTCTATGACCTGAACAGAGGTGTTTGCGAGAACTTTCGCATACCGTCATGTTCATGTGAAGTTGTCAGGTCGGCGACTTGCGAGCGGCAGTCGCATAGCCTGGCCATTGCGCCGGATTGCTAATCCGGTGGTGTCTCACCTCGGGAGTTCGAATCTCCCCTGCCGCGCCACCCTCATTCAAAGAAGTCATCAAATTCGGTGGCGGCCGCCATGTTTCGCTTTCTTGCCTCCACAATTCGCTTCAACCGCTTTCTTTTCTTGAGTATCAATGGCAAGAGGATAAAATTCAGCAGAATGGTGGCGAGGAGGGCCACGCCGGCGACTTGGAATTCCGAAACTTGCGTGGCATCGTTGAGTTTTTGCAACCACGGAACGCCGAGGGGAGGTTCGGGAGGTTCGGGTTCGGGCGGAATCACATGTTGGTTGAAGGTCCACCAATCGTCGTCGATGTGGACCCGCTCAATGTTGGGCGAAGGGTAGTCCGCAACAAGTTGCTCGTTGCCCACGCTGTCGATGGCGGCGAGGATGTAATAGTAGGTCCGGTAGGGTCGCACACCGTCGTTGTCAAGACCGCTTTGGCCGAAGGTCGCTGTATCACCGGGTTCACCTGAAAGGCCTTCGGCAAGGGGCTCAATGAAGCGAAGGTTGACGTTCTCCGGGGCGAATTCAACGCGATAAAGGTTCCAGGTGACGTTGCCTTGGGGCTCGTGGTTCGGCCAAATCCAGCTCAAGGTAACTTCGTAGCAGAGGGACCAGTCTTTTCGGAGGTCAAAACATTCGGTGCTGTTGGTGAAGATCCAATCGTGATTGAATTGTTCCACCTCGGTGCTTGGGGCGATGGCATCGCCGCAGAGCAAGTCAGCAACACCGTTCACGCGGGTGACGTTGATCATGGCGTAATTTGGAAGCCCCTCTCGGTCAATGGGGGCGATGGCGTAGGATGCACAGATACCGGTTGCCAACGGTTCGGGATCCAACCATTCGGTGGCGTCGATGGAAAGCGTACCAGCGAGCGTTTCGGCCGTCAATTCTTCCCACACGTTGTCCGAAACACCAGCGGCTGGGTCGGGGAAGACGGTGGTGCCCTCAATGCCCGAAATTCGGTACACATTCCAACCACCTACGTACGGGTTGGTGATGTCTCCTTGGGCGGACCAGCCGAGTTCAATTTGCCCTCCTTCTCGCTGCGTCCATTCAAAGTCGGCAGCGTGGACATCGGTGGGTGGGAGGTTGCCGATGACCAAAATCACGCCGTCTTTGGATAGGGACAGAGAAATTCGGTCTCCGGTGGGGTTGAATGCGTACGTGTCCTCGCCTTCGATGAGACTCCAAAGTTGGGTGTCGGTTGATGGGAGGTAACGCAGGTCAACCGTTGTCAGGTCAATGGCTTCGGGCAGGAGAGCGCTTAGGTTGAGGTCAAGGTCAATGCTCCGTAAGCCGTTGTCGTTGCCGTTCAAACCCTCGATGTTGAGGTCAAGAAGCATCAGCGGCGATTTGCCTTGTCCGATGCTGTATGAAACGCCGAGTTCAGGAAGCAAAATCTCGTGTTCAAACGATGCTTGTGCCTCGGTGGTCGCCCTGCCCGTGAAGTAGGGCTCAACCGTGAGGTTCAATGAATTGAGCACATCAAACTCGATGTAAGCATACTCGGTGTTGCCCCATGGGTCCTGGACTTGAAGGGATAGATTATGGGAGCCGAGGCCGAACATCTCCCCTGTATGATTCAACACCGCCCCGTAGCCCCATACATAGAAACCCTCGCGCCAAGTGAAATTGAGCGGTTGAGATGCGATTTCGCTGAAGCGACCCACCAATTCAACATCGTCATCGGTAAGGTACACCTTGCTTTGGGAGTTTGCCTGTATGTTGGGGAAAATAGGTCCGATTTCCACATCTGAAGTGATCGTGTACAGGTTGTCCCCTTTGCGCACGTCCTCTCCAACCGAGAAGATGGTCTGGAGTTGGACCCTTAACAAACGAGCGTCGCCGGTGGTGGTGAGGTTGAGCGAGCAGGAAGCCGTTTGGCCGGGGTGCAAGATGGGGAGGTCGCAGCCGTCCGCCACTTCGAGTTCATACTGCTGGTCGTAGACCTCAAAAGTCAAAGCTGCGCCATCCACGCTGGTGTTGCCAGGGTTGGAGACTTCTGCCACCACCCGGTCGGTACCGAAGTAAAACACGCTCGCCTGGGCATCATGGCTGGGGTATACATCGTCGATTTTCAAGTCGATGCTGTCGTTGAGCACCACGGTGAAGTTGGTCAAGTCGTTGTATGGATTGAGGTCGCCGCTTGGGTTCCCACTGCTGTTGAACAAGCCGTATTTGAGCAAAAACCGCCCCTCTTCATCGTGGGTGAAGGTGGGCAAGTCAAGGTTGAATGGAGAGAAGCCACCCCATGCACCGGCCCCGGACCACGACACCGTTCGGTAATCTTGGTTGAGGAGGGTGATTCCGTCCAACGTCCACAACTGCCATCCAAATTCCGCATCGAGTGTGCAGCCAGAACACACACTGGCCTGGCCTTTGCTCTTGAGGATGTATTCCGTGTTGGAGTTCAAGACCTGCTCGCCGTCGTAAACCGCCAAATTTTGGAGATGGTCAAGCGGGTTGTGGTTGGTTTGGACCACGGCCTCAATGAAGGCGTTGGTCACGTTGATTTGGAAGAGGTACGCATCGTCCGTAGGGTCTTGGTCAACGTTTGAGAACGTGTAGAGAACCGTGTAAGGCCCGTTTGCGTTTCCACCCGGTGTCCATGCGGTTGCAGAGGTCACGGTTTCTGTGGCGCCGGGGGCGATGTTGGGCATGGTGAATGTCCCTGTGGATTCGTGAACGGATTTGCATTCGGGGACGGTCACCACGCCTTCGCAAGCGAACCATGTGAGGGTCCGTGCTGCTCCTGAGGCTGTGGCTCGGTGGTTGGTCACGTCTGCGCTGAACGTCACCTCGTCCATGTTTTTGTAATAGGTATCGGCGAGAGGGGAGGTGCTTGACATGATGCCAAGGTTTCCCCCAACGGCGGCACTCGCCGTGGGGGCGGCGGCGAGGCTGACCAATGTGGACAGCACAAGCAGGGCCACCAGCCCGAGGCCCGTGTGTTGGTTCCGACCCTTGCGTTGCTTTCGCTCGCTCATCAAGGCTCCCTCGCATGCGTTCTTCAAAGACTCATCGCTTTTTCCCGGCTCAATGGATTCTTTTTGTCGGCACATCTAACCATCGGTTGGATGAACTTCACCGCTTCCCAGCGAGCATGCGGCAACCTCATGAATTGCGGGCTGCTGGTGGGTGCATGCACAGCCCTGCGTTCGTTTCAAACGAGCGTCGCGAGGGCGGCCTTACAGCGGTGATTGAATTTTTATCCGCCTTTACGCTGTTCTTGATGATTTTGACAGCTTTTATCTCCTTGGCCCAACTCCAAATGGGTTCCAACGACCCGGAAGTTGACCGTTTGGACCGTGCAGCGGCCCAAGGGCTGGACCGACTCACCTCCGGAGGGGGGTGGTTCGTTCCGATGAACGGGGACCTCGATTACGCCAACGCAACAGAGGACTGGCACACGTTCAGCGCTGAAGCGCTCCAGCAGGGACGGGTTCAAGCGGGCTTAATCGCCTCTTACCGGTTGGACATGGACCGCATTCAGGCCTTGCACAACGTGACCGAGGACGGCATGGCGGCCGGCCTTGGTTTGGCCGAGGACATGAGTCTTCATTTGTCCGTCAAGGTGGTGGAAAGTTCCAACGAAAGTCGGGATGGCTTCGTCCTGTTTTCCGGGGGAACTCAGCGAGGCACGGCCCCCTCATCTTCCACCGCTTACCGCTCTTTTCAGCAAGACGGCGAATTGATTCGAGTTGTTCTTGAAGTCCACGATGGCGGGCGCAAATACAACCTCCTTCACATAACGGAAGTCATGACACGCCCGTCGTCCAACGGTCCAGAATGGATTGAAGTGCACAACCCAAACGATTTTGCCGTTGCCCTCAAAGGTTGGTCGTTCAATCACACCTCCGGGAGTTCAGGCAGCAACGTCCTGCTCCAAGAGGGAGTTCTTTCCGGCCGCTCAATCTCGCTTTTTACGGGAGACCCCTCCACTCAAGAGGTCCGGAACGCAACCCATGTCATCGACCTCGGTTCGGCCGGCTTTTTGGGCGTTGGGCAACTTAACGGACTCGCTGACGGACAGGGCCTCTTGCGTCTTCGATACACCCAACTGGATGAAATCACGCCGTCGGACATGGTTCGGGTGGAATGGGGCGGCAACACCGGACTCTTCATGGTCAGTGGCCAATCCTTGGTTTGGGACGGCGCGGATACCTTTGATGCATCTTCGTGGAGCATCGAAGACATCCCTTCGCCCGGCGAAGCCACGACCTCTTGAGAGGTATCTTCCAGCGCCATCGGTGCAAACACTTCATCAACCTGCGGCTTCTCCTCCAGTTTGGTCCCATGCAGCCCAGCAGCGTTTACACACGAGACCGATGCGTGACGGGCATCCACGGCTTGGATGAGATTCTTCGGGGGGGCATTCCTTACGGTTCAACCGTCCTTGCGGCAGGAACATGCGGTTCTGGCAAGACCACGCTCGGAATGGAATTCCTCGTCCGGGGTGCCCTTGCTGGCGAGGCCTGTGCTCACTTTACTGCCACGGAACCGTCGGTGAAACTCTTGGAGAACATACGGCAATACGCCTTTTTTGACATGAATATGGTCGACTCCGGCCTCATCAACGTTTTTGACATGGACGTTTTGTATTCGTGGCTCGGGTTGGACAAGGCTTCCTTTGAATTGGACGATGTCCACGCCCTCATCAAATCCATCGTCGACATCGTCAACACCATCGGCGTCACTCGCTTGGTGATCGATTCGGTCACCACCCTGTGTTACAAAATCAAATCCGAACAGTTGATACGAGATTTCCTGTTCACCCTCGGTAAGAAACTCGCCACGCTCGGATGCACCACCATCCTGATTTCTGAGATCACTTCAGCGACCGAAAACGCCCATTGGTCCTCGTTCGGAGTGGAAGAAGCCATCGCAGACGGCATCATCGTCATGGGCGATTCTGAACGCATGGGTCACTTGTTGCGCTTTTTGCAGGTCGTCAAGATGCGAGGAACCTCGCACAGCCGAGCCAAACATGCCATCGAGTTAACACCGTTGGGCGTCATGTTGATTCCGATGCTCAAATGGGGAGCTTCGGCTGATAAAACATCCAGATGGGGGCAATAACGATGTTTGAACTTGACCAGCGCATTGCAGAACAACTGACACAGGTGTCGCTCAACAGTTCGGTCCAAGTGCGAATGAGCGCCGCCAACACCTTCGCCGTCACTGCGAGCACGATGGTCCCTCTCATGCAAATGTTTGAGATGGGCGGAGTTTACATCTCAGCGAGCCGAGGCGCTGGTGAAATCATCCAAGCCTTCGAAGCCATCGGCGTTGACGTGTCCAACATCCACTTCCTCGACCTCGTCTCTTCAGGAGTCCTTGGTGGAACCGATATCCCGTACGCCAATGTTTCGTTTGTGGACAGCCCGATCATGCTCGAAAGCATCCTCTTGCGAACGCTTTACACGCTTCGAACCGTGAACAATCAACGCAACTTTGTGTTCCTTGACAGCGTGAATGCGCTGGCCATTTACAACGACGACCGCATGCTGGCGGAGTATCTTCACACCTTCATCAACACCTTCCGTCAGCGCGAGGTTCTTTCGGTGATTCTGAACGTCCCCGATCAAACCCCGCCGTTGGTTTTGGCCAACCTTGACACGTACTGCACCGACCTGATTGACCGTGGCCAGGTGGTCCTTCTCTGAGGTGATGATGAATGGCACGAAAAATGACGTTCGATGCTGAAGATGAAGAATTCTTCGGCAAGGTGGGTTCTTTCGGCGTTCCAAAGTTTGACTCAGAAATGCGGGGGGGCGTTCCTCGTGGATTCACCATGATCGCCTTCACGGAAACCGGTTCAGGCAGCGAATTGTTTGCCAAACAATTCACCTCGCCAGCCGAGGAGCCCGAAAACACGCTTTACATCACCACCGACGAAGGACAGCAGGAAATTGTCCGTATTTTCCAAAAATACGGCTGGCCCTTGGACATCAATGTCCGCACCATCGGCGAAGAGTACAACGCCAACGTCCTTGAGCGAGAATTGTTGGCCAGCCGTTACCGGCTTGAGGGCTTCCAGCTCGCCGATATTCAGCGATTGGCACAAACCCGTTTCGTGGATGACAGCAACCAAGACTACCTCACGGAAGTCACCAACGAAATCATGGGGCTCGGTCCTTACTTCAGGGCCGTTGTTGACAACCTTGATTTCTTCCTTCAACGCAACGACCCTGCGCGTGTGGTTTCGATGGTTCGCATGCTCCAGGCCCACGCTCAAATGGTTCGTGGTCTGCTCATGATATCGGTGTCCACCGACGGGCTTGACCCGTCCATCAAACAAGAACTCTCGTCGATTGCCGACATGGTGCTCTCGTTCAAGGTTCGAACCATCGGTACGGAATTTGAAAACTCCATGATCGTCTCCAAATTTAGAAACGCTCCTGAGAACCTCAAGATTCTCGTGTTCCGTGTGACGCCCGAAGAAGGCATTACGCCCGAAACCGTGGAACGTATCGCCTGATGTCCTCCGTGGACAAAACGACATGTCCAAAACGGTCGGGGCCTCGCCACCACCATGGGCAAGCGTTCAGCTACCGGTGGATTCGACCCGTCTGGCATTGATGCCGAAGCGTGGGAGGTCCTCGAGGGGCAACTTGAAGCGACCATACCCAACTACGACCGGGTCAACACCTGGATGACGTTCGGCCAGGACAAGCGCTGGCGTCGCAACGTTCGAAATCATGCGAAACCCGGCATGAAGGTGTTGGAGGTGGGCTGCGGACCTGGTTCGTTCGCAGAGGATTTGGCCGGGCTTGATGTGACCTGTTTGGACCCCTCGCCGGAGATGCTCGCAGCCGCCCAACCGAGGGTGGACGCTGCCCGCGCTGCGCGCGGCGAACCTCCGGCCGTGTATGTCGAAGCCATCGCTGAAGCCATCCCGCTGCCAGACGACACCTTCGACATGGTCTTCTGTTTGTTCTCGTTTCGTGATTTCAAAGACAAGGCCCAAGGCTTGAGTGAAATCTTTAGGGTGCTGAAACCCGGCGGACGTTTGGTCATCTGCGATGCAGGGAAGGCGAACAAACTCCACGGATTCTTTGGCTATCTCTGGATGAATTCGGTGGTTCAACTTATGGCCAGAATCATCACCCGCGAAAAAAACCACCCTTGGAAGGGACTTGCGGCGAGTTACACTCATTACGGGACCAACGGGTACTATCGTGCTATGCTGAGGGATGTCGGCTTTGAAAATGTCCAAGGCCGTTTACTCTATCCTTTCGGCATGGCGAGTCGCTTCCGCGGGACCAAGCCCATACAAACAGTTCAGCAAAAGGTGTCGTTAGACTGATAAACCCTTTTCGGGTGCACGCAAAAAGAGGTGTTGTTCATGGGTATGTCCGAAGTGCTCCGAAGCATCAAGAACGCCGAGCAGGCGGCCGAGAAGCGTTTGGCTGACGCGCAAGATGAGTCGGCTAAGATTCTCTCCGATGCCCGCCGGCAGGCCTCTGAGACGGTTCAAAACGCCGCCGATGAAACCGTGGCGTTGACGCAAAATATCCTGGACGCTGCTCGAAACAAAGCGCAGGCTGAAGCAGACCAAGTGAAATCCGTTGGTTCGGGCGAGGTCGCTACCATTGAATCCAATTCCTCCACCAACCAAGACAAAGCAGTCCAACTGGTGGTTGACGCTCTTACATCGGCTTGAAGTGATTCTATGTTTGACACTGTAGCCATGTCCCGCTTGACCGTGGCTGCTCCAGTTGATCACATGACAGAGGTGCTTCGGGCGTGCACCAACCTCGGGTGCGTCCATCTCGAAACCTACACCAATTTCGAAGACGGCATCAACATAGGAAGCGCCACCTCCAGCGAAGAGGCCAACCGCACCAGTGCCCTCCTCGCCAAAGTTCGCGCCGCAGTTTCAGCCTTCAAACCCATCAACGTCGACGGCCCAATGTCGGTTTCAAGGGTAAAAGAACTCCTTGACGGCACCTTTGGCGATGAGTTGAACAAAGGCCTCGGGCTCTTGGATGCCCAGCGAGACGCGGAAGCTGAAATGGCAGCACTTGACGAGCAGATCAAACTTCTTGAGCGCCTTGCTCCCTTGAACACAGATTTGGAATTGCTCACGGGCTCTGATAAGGTCGAGGTCTACGTGGCCGAGACCGGAAAAGCCAGCAAGGCCGTCGGTGTTTTTGGCTCCCTGATGGACAAAGTTGAGGTAGCGACTGCACCGGGAATTGTTGCTGTTGCCTGCCTGCCATCCGAAAGCGCTGAAGTCCAGATGGCGATTGGCGAACTTGGGGGCAAAGCGGTACAAATTCCAAACTTGAGCGGTTCGCCGTCCGAGTCCCTCAAAGGTCTCCTCGTCAAGCGAAGAGAGGTTGAAGGGGTCATGTACTCCGCTTCCGAAGACGCCACACGCTGGGCTCGAAACAACGGGCGGAACATCCTCGCTGTTCAAGAATACCTCGCCAAAGAGGATGAAATCAACACGGCTCCCACTCAACTCGCCGTTTCCGGGCAGGCGTTTGCGCTCGATGCATGGGTTCCAAGCGCCAAGGAAAGCGAAGTTCGGGCCGCACTGAAACCGCTCGCCTCGCACATCGAGATTGAAGTGTTCGAAGACGATCATCACCACCATCACGACGAGGATGGCCAGGACGATCATCACGCCGAGCCAACGCCCCCGGTTGCCTTGGAAAACGGAACCGTTTCACGGCCGTTTGAACTTCTGGTGGGTTTGGTGGGTCGCCCGGCATACGGCACGTTTGACCCGACGTTTTTCCTCATGATGACGTTCCCGATGATTTACGGGTTGATTTTGGGCGATTTCGGTTACGGCTTCATCATTTTCTTGCTCGGTTTGTGGATGGGCACCCTCCCCTTGGCCGCCGACCCTGTCGCGAAAAACGGCGTGACCATCCTCAAATGGATGGGCGTTTGGTGCATGATATGGGGCTTCCTCTTCGCCGAAGGCTTTGGTTTTGTGTGGGACGACACCGGGCAGATGGGTGATGCTTCACCGCTCGCCGGACTGTACGCATGGACCTACGAGAACATCCACTTCCCAGCGTTTGTGACCGAAACCTTGCGCATGGATTACACCCACATCCCGTTCCACCGTGCTACGAGTTCCATTGGGGAGTATGTGCTTCTCTCCGTATATCTTGGCGTCGCTCATCTGATGTTCGGTTTTATCCTGGGCTTCATCAATGTCGCTCGAGCCCACGGCTTGCTTGCGGCCTTCTTTGAAAAGGGAAGCTGGATGATTATCCTCACGGCCGGGACCGTCCACGTTTACAAATTCTTGACCGATGACGCTGTAGGGGTGTTCAGCGCAAGCCCGTATTCCATCGCCACGCTTGTTGGCGTGGGCTGTCTCATCGTCGGCCTCGCCGTTTACGAAAAGTTTGGTTGGGCGGGCGGCATCATCATGGGGCCTATCGAAACCTTTGGTTTGCTGGCGAACACCCTGTCGTACCTGCGTGTGATGGGTGTCGGCGTGGCGGGTGTCAAAATTGCCGAGGTGTCCATCTCGATGGGATGGGACTTGATGTGGTCGGGCAGCGGCGTTTTCTCCATCGTCGTTGGACTCGTCCTTTTCCTCTTCATTCAAGCCTTTGCGCTTGCATTGGGATTGCTCTCCCCGAGCATCCACGCTGCCCGTCTCCACTTCGTGGAATGGATGGGCAAGTTCTACGACGGCTCCGGTCGGGTTTTTACCCCGGTTGGCGGTCGCACCCTCCATACGGAGGGGCAATCATAGTCCCCTGGACACAAAATAGGAGGTAGAAAACATGAACAAGAATACCCTGAAAATGAGCCTACGCACACTGATCGTTCTGGCAACGCTCGCCTTGGTCGCCCAAGGTGTTGCAGCTGCTGAAAACACGACCGATTCGGGTGCAACTGACGGAATGACCGGCGACGTTGGTGTCGGACTTGCCCTTGGCCTTGCTGCCATTGGCGCAGGTTTCTCCCAAGCCGCCATCGGCAGCGCCGCCATCGGCATGATCGCCGAAGACGGCAGCAAGTTCGGTTACGGGCTCATTTTCACCGCTCTCCCTGAATCCATCGTGATTCTTGGGGCGCTCCCGCTCTTCCTCAACTGAGGACGAGCGTTGCCCGTTGGGCTTCGGCCCGATGAACGAAAGACAACGGAGATGATATGATGACCTTAGAAACACTTGCGAAAGACATTGCAGCCGCTGCAGAAAAAGAAGCAAAAGCGCTGATTGCCGATGCGAAAGCAGAGGCCAAAACCGTGATGGCCGATGCGGAAGCAAAAGCCAGCGGTTTGCGAGAAGAAGCTCAGCAACGGGCAGCGAAGGAAGCAGAGCAAATCGCTCGAGAAACCGTCGCAAGCGCCCGTCAGTCAAACCAGAAAGACATTCTGGTTGCTCGACGCAAGGCTCTTGACGCAACCTTGGAGGCCGCTCGTTCCCACGTGGCAGACCCCGGCATGAAGGGCCGTGCTGCGCTGTTGAAATCGCTCTTGGCCGACGCAAAGAAGCTCGCCAAAGGAAAGTTCGTGATTCGACCCGTCGAGGTTGACCGAGCAACCCTCACCAAAGAGGCTGGAGACCGAACGGTCGGTGAAAGCGTCGATGGCCTCGGAGGTTTCATCCTTGAAGCCGAAGACGGTTCAGTATCGTTCGACATGCGGTTTGACAATTTGCTTGAGCGAGCCTGGTCCAATCAACTCGGCGCCGTGAACGAAACCCTGTTTGGATGAAGAAGGAGTTGAAACGATGATGCTCGGAAACACCCCCTATGTCGTCGCACGTGCCAAGGCACGACGGCAGAAGTTGGCTGACCGAGCACGCCTTCGACAATTGATCAACCAGTCGGTTGACCAACTCACGGTGGCGGTCGCTGACATCGGTTACCGAGAAGAGATTGACCTCTATGCCGGCAGACTTAGCGGTGGCGACCTTGTTGAAGCAGGGCTCACGCACAACCTCGAGCACGAATTGACCGAAATGGTGAACATGGCGGATTCTCGAATCCGCCCGCTTATTGAGGTCTACACCTCTCGATTTGAATACCAAAACGCTAAGGCGGTTCTTCGAGCAATTCACAACGAAGTTTCGGTCGAAGAAGTCGGAAACACCATCTTGCCCGATATCAACGACGCCAACACACCTTGGCTGAAAGTCGTTGAAAGTTGCGACAACCTTCGAAGTGCTGCTGTACTTCTGCGCAGAAAGTCGTTCGGTCCTGCTTTGGGGAGAGTTCCGGAAGACGGCTCTCTCTCGGCTTACGAAGATGCCTTGGATCGCCATTATTATTCGGCTTCTCAAGCGACGTTGAACCGATCAAGAGGGGCACCTGCCCGTATGCTTGCTCGGCTTTTCTCAGCAGAAATAGACCACAAGAACATCATCAACATCCTCGAAGCCAGTGCCGTTGGACTTTCCAACGAACAACTTGTTGACTTGTTGATTCCAGGTGGTCGCTTGATTCCAAAACGGGCTTTCTCCATCATCGCAACAAGCGGTCGGGCGGGCATGATGGATTTGCTCCGGAGCGGTGATAAATTCGACATGAGCGGGTTTGAGGCGAAACTCAGCGAAGCCGAAGCGAAGCGCAGTTTGGACGCCATCATCACATGGATGAAGGAGCGAGAATACGGCATGATGCAACGGATGAGCTACCTCCATCCGGTCTCAGCCCTCCCCATCATCCACTACATCGCCATGAAGGTTCAGGAAGTGACGGATTTGCGCCTCATCGTTCGAGGCCGACTCGCAGGACTGTCTGCTGAGATTTTGGAGGCCCACGTGCTTTGAGGTGAGATGATGGAGATTTCAGTCGTCGGTTCACCTGCCTTTACGCTTGGCTTCCAGCTCGCTGGTCTGTCCGACCTTTACAATCCTGAAGGGGAAGAGGAATTGCAATCCACCCTTCGTAACCTACTCAACAACAAAGCCGTTGGTATCGTGGTGGTCGACTCCGCCGTGATGGCAACGCTGCCCGAACGATTGCGAGATCAATTGTCGGCATCCGTCTCCCCTACCGTCCTCGGGATTGGTACGGAGGAAGACACCACTTTGCGAGACACCATTCGCAAGGCCATTGGAGTCGATTTGTGGAAGTGAAGTTCCAACCAAAAACAGGAGGAAGAAAAAATGAGCAATGAAGGAGTGATTTACCGAATTTCGGGACCCGTCGTAACCGCCACTGGCATGAACGCCGCCATGTACGACGTGGTGCGAGTTGGACACGAAGGGCTGATGGGTGAAGTGATTGAACTGCACGGCGATAAGGCTGTCATCCAAGTTTACGAAGACACGTCAGGTATCCGACCTGGCGAACCGGTGTTGAACACCGAAGAAACGCTCTCCGTCGCCCTGGGACCCGGCCTCTTGACCCAAATTTATGACGGAATCCAGCGACCTCTCGCCACCCTTGAAGAGGTCATGGGTGTCTTCATCACCCGTGGTGTCGACGCCGACGCCTTTGACATGGAGAAGGTCTGGACGTTCGAGCCCACCGCTGCCAAAGGCGACGAAGTCGTGAGCGGCCAAGTGATCGGCCATGTCCAAGAAACCGAAACCATCGTCCACAAAATCATGGTTCCACCCGGCAAGGGCGGCGTTGTGAAATCCATTGAATCTGGCGATTTCAACGTCACTCAAACCGTCTGCGTCCTCGAGGACGGCACGGAATTGCAGATGATGCAGAAGTGGCCCGTTCGTACCCCACGCCCGTTCACGCAGAAGTACGCTCCCGACACTCCCTTGGTGACGGGCATGCGCATTCTTGACTTCTTGTTCCCGCTTGCCAAGGGCGGCGCAGCTGGTATTCCAGGCCCCTTCGGGTCCGGAAAAACGGTGACGCAGCAATCCCTCGCCAAGTACTCCGACGCCCAACTTGTGGTCTACATCGGCTGCGGTGAGCGCGGCAACGAGATGACCGAAGTGTTGGACGAGTTCCCTCACTTGATTGACCCCAACACGGGCAAGCCGCTGATGAACCGGACGGTCATGATTGCGAACACCTCCAACATGCCGGTTGCAGCACGTGAAGCCTCGGTGTACACCGGCATCACCATTGCCGAGTATTTCCGTGACATGGGCTACGACGTGGCGCTCATGGCAGACTCGACCTCCCGCTGGGCTGAGGCCATGCGTGAAATTTCCTCCCGTCTTGAGGAGATGCCCGGTGAGGAAGGATACCCTGCGTATCTCTCCTCTCGAATCGCAGAGTTCTACGAACGAGCCGGCCGTGTGGAAACCCTCAACGGCGACGACGGGTCCGTCACTGTCATCGGTGCGGTGTCCCCTCCCGGCGGTGACATCTCCGAACCGGTCTCCCAAGGCACCCTCCGAATTGTGAAGGTGTTCTGGGGGCTTGATGCAGGGTTGGCCCGCCAGCGGCACTTCCCCGCTATCAACTGGCTGAATTCATACTCCCTGTACCCGCAAAGTCTTGACCAGTGGTTCCGCGACAACATCGCTCAGGACTTCCCAGAAATCCGCACACAAATCAGCGGTCTGCTTCAAGTTGAGGCTGAGCTGCAAGAAATCGTCCAACTGGTCGGTTCGGATGCCCTCCCTGTTGATCAACAACTCACCCTCGAAGTCGCTCGTATGATTCGTGAGTTCTTCCTTCAACAAAACGGCTTTGACCCCGTGGACGCCTATTGCGACATCAAATTGCAGTACGAAATGGCCAAGGCCATCTTGTCGTTCCAGGACGCTGCCAAAGCCGCCATGGCCGACGGAGCTTTGCTCAACGATGTGGTCAACGTCCCCGCTCGCTCAAACTTGATGCGAGGTCGGTTTGAACAAGGCTACATTGACCGCATTGCTGCCATGGTCAAGGAAATGAATGAACAAATCGCCAACGCCGTGGAGGCCAACTGAGGAGAGGAACAAGATGACTGGAAAAGAATACCGAACCATTACCGACGTGAAGGGCCCACTGGTCTTTTTGAACAAAACCGAGCCCGTGGCTTTCGGTGAAATTGTGACGCTTCGTCTGTCCAACGGCGAGATCAAAAACGGACAGGTGCTCGACACCTCTGACGACCTCGTCATCGTCCAAGTCTTCGAAGGAACGGCAAAGATTGACCGAGAAGCCGGTGTGACGTTCATGGGAGATGTTTTCAAACTCCCTGTGAGCACTGACCTTGTTGGTCGTATTCTTGACGGTGCTGGGCGCCCACGTGACGGTGGTCCCGAAATCGTTGCGGATGAAAAGGCTGACATCATTGGTGCAGCCATCAACCCGTACAGCCGACAATCCCCTCACGATTTCATTCAAACAGGGATCTCCGCCATCGACTGCTGCACAACGCTTGTCCGGGGCCAAAAGCTCCCCATCTTTTCGGCCTCAGGTCTCCCTCACAACGATATCGCTCTTCAAATCGCACGACAAGCGAAATTGAAGGATTCCGATGAGGAGTTCATTGTGGTCTTCTGCGCCATGGGCATCACCGCTGAAGAATACAACTTCTTCCGTTCTGACTTGGAGCGCACTGGCGCCCTTGAGAACGCTGTGTTGTTCGTTAACTTGGCTGACGATCCTGCTGTGGAGCGTATCATTACGCCTCGTTTGGCGCTGACCGCAGCCGAGTACTTGGCCTTCGAAAAGGACTACCACGTGCTTGTCATCTACACGGACATGACCAACTATTGCGATGCCCTTCGTCAAATCGGCGCCGCTCGTGAAGAAGTGCCTGGTCGCCGTGGCTACCCCGGATACATGTACACCGACTTGGCCATGCTCTACGAACGTGCTGGCATTGTCAAGGGCAAGAAGGGCTCCATCACCCAATTCCCCATTCTCACCATGCCTGGTGACGACATCACGCACCCAATCCCCGATTTGTCCGGCTACATCACTGAAGGTCAAATTGTCATCAGCCGTGAACTTCACCAGCAAGGTATCTACCCGCCGATCAACGTGTTGCCTTCCCTCTCTCGGTTGATGGGTTCCTGTATCGGCGAGAAGACCACTCGTGACGACCACAAGAAGGTCAGCGACCAAATGTACGCCGCTTACGCTCAGGGCCGTGAATTGCGTGGTCTGGTCGCCATCGTCGGCGAAGATGCGCTCAACGAACGTGACAAGCAACTGCTTGACTTCTCGGGTGTCTTTGAGGACAAGTTCCTTCGACAATCCCGCGACGAAGACCGAACCATCGAAGAGACACTCAACCTCTGTTGGGAACTCATGGCCAGCATTGACACAAAGTACCTTGTCCGTCTCGACGAGGAACTCATCAGCAAGTACCACCCCGAAAACCGGAAGTGAACGAAGAAACGGCCATTCAACAAGGAGGTGAGGAAGCATGGCATTGGATATCAAACCAACCCGAAGTGAACTCATTAAGTTGAAGGGACGCATCAAGCAAACCAAGAACGGCTACAAGCTCCTCAAAATGAAGCGAGATGGCCTGTTTCACGAGTTTCGAACCTTGCTTTCCGAAATGATCGAAGCAAAGCGTGAACTCACCGACGCTTACCGGTTGGCAAAAACCCGCATCGACTTGGCCAACGCCATCGAGGGTGGTCTCGCCGTACGAGCCGCAGCCATCGCCAACTCTGCCCACCCCGAGGTCGAGGTTGAGCGACGCAACATCATGGGTGTCGTCGTGCCGAGCGTAACGGGGAGCAATCTCAAATCCACCTTCGCTGAGCGTGGTATCGGGTTCATCGGTTCTTCACCTTACATTGACGAAGCGAGCGATTCGTTCAGCGAACTCATTGAAAAAATTGTGACGGCATCAGAAATGGAAGCGACGTTAAAGCGTCTCCTCGCAGAGATTGAAGCCACCAAACGGCGTGTGAACGCTCTCGAGTTCAAGGTCATCCCCGAACTTGAGGAAGCCAAGGTGTTCATCCAACTTCGGCTTGAAGAAATGGAGCGGGAAGAAACCTTCCGATTGAAGCGGTTCAAGAACAAGTGACGCTCCGTAACCCTCACCTTCAACGAGGGATTCATGGAGGATGGGTCCTACCACGAAGACAGGGGGGGTTGAGCATGACGGAAAACACACCCGAAGCCGCTTCGCTTCCCCACCAATCAAAGGCGTGGTCGCAACACGATTTGTTGGCTTCCATTCTCAGCCAACACCTCAACGTTCACGGCGCAGACGGGGGCCGCTGGCCGTCGTGGGTCGTTTCTTCTTCCTCCCAGTCCATACATGACGATGTTGTCGCATTGAATCGCCATCTCGAACGGCTCGGATGGATGGGGAAACTCACTCGCCATGAAGAGGGTTGGAAATTCACGGCCTTCCCACGTCCCGAGCGTCAATTTCCACGCATCAACACCATGCTCGTGTTTTGGGGTTTGTCACTTCTGACTTTGACGCTCGCCGGAAACCATTGGATGTCACCCAATCGGCCTGAAAACGGTTGGTTGCACCCTTCCTCGCTGGTCGACGGCTTGCTCGGGTACGCCCTCCCGGTCCTTGTTGTTCTTGGCCTCGCTTCAGCGATTCAACGCAAAGTAACTGCTCGTTATGGTGTGCGCAGCGGCCACATCCTGCCCGTTCCTGATTTCACCATCGCGCTGTACGCTTTGGGTTTGTTCCCCTCGTCATGGCTCTTCTGGCCTTTTGGCGTTCTCCTCATTCCCACCCTGCCCCGAATGGCCGCACGCCCTTG
>JAURDW010000002.1 GCA_030827745.1 Candidatus Poseidonia sp. | reverse complement strand
CAGCAAAACAGGCCGTCTCTGACAGTGACCCTTCATCGGGTAGTTTCACATTGCTTGGAAACCCGAAAACGCGCTTGTTCTCCTGACTCGTGCCAAGGATTGTTTGGACCGTTGGTTCTTGTAAGGAGTAATTGAAAATTATCGCAGTTCGCGCATTTACAAGGGAACCCCTCGTGCTCGTATACGTGTACAACCGTACGCACGTGTTCACCGGCGTACACAAGGGTCCCCTTGTGTACGGATTCGCTGGTTCCACTGAGCCGCGTCCGAGAACAGGTCCTCAAAGGCGTCCAACGACGCATCGATGGGCTTGGCATACCCTCCACCCATGAACACCACCAGCGGCACGTTCAATGCTTCAGCGGCTTCAAAGACGAGCTGGTTTCGCTTTCGCATGCCTTCCCGGGAGACCCTGAGTTTGCCCAGGGCATCCGCTTCCAAACCGTCCACGCCGGCCTGGTAAAGAATCAGGTCGGGCTTGAAGGCCTCGCATACACCAAGTGCCTGCGCAACGGTTTCGAGGTAGACGGCGTCGCCTGATTCAGGCGGAATCGGCAGGTCGTGGTCGCTCACGGACTTTCGAAACGGGAAGTTGGTTGAGCAATGGACGGAAATGGTGCAGGTGCGCGCCTCGTCTGCGAGAATGGTTGCGGTCCCGTCGCCCTGATGCACGTCCAAATCCACGATGGCAACCCGCGCTACTCCAAGGTTTTCCAATGCGTGCAGGGCACACACGGCCAAGTCGTTGAACACGCAGTAGCCCGAACCGAAATCCCGGTGAGCGTGGTGGGTCCCCCCTGCCATGTTGCCTGCGAGTCCACCGTAGCGAACGGCGTGTTCCGTCGCCTCAACGGCCCCGCCCATCAGCACTTTCGTGCGTTCAATCATCGCCGGCGTCCACGGTGTCAGCCCAATCCGCTTCTCCTCTTTCTCCGTGAGTTCGCCAGATAGAAAGCGCTCAACGTATTCGGCATCGTGTGCAACAAGAAGGTGCGTTTTGGAAACGGGTTCGGGCCGATGAACGGTCATGATGGGAGCAGACTCGGCGGCTTGCAAACGATCGAGCAGCAAGCGGTAGCGATCGCGAGGAAAGCGAGCCTCGGGATGAATCCCGTCGGTGTAGAGCGGATGGTACCACAGCCCAAACGACGCTGGTGTGGTCATGTTCCCAAGACAACGGTCCCGTGGATAAAATCCTGTATTGGTCGTCTTTACCAAAACCGCCGAGTACGGGCGTATTCCACCTCAGCGAGGTGAATGGCGTGGAGCAGCCCTTCCTCGTTGCCGGGCATCACCTTGACCAACAAACGGTTGGCCGTGGCTTCACCAACGCCTCGGCCCATCAAGCAGAGAATGGCTTCCACACCACGGTTGGCCACCAAATCGGCGTTTTTCATCATTCGGTCCTGGTCTTTGATGTCCTCGGATTTGACCCATTTCTCCAGCATTTCCTGCAAACCCTCTCGGGCACACGCCAACCGGTTGCCGCCGCATTTCAAGCAAGTTCCCGGCTTTTCCATCGCAGAGAACCGAGCCACGCGAAAACGTCGAACACCGTGACACCGAAGGCAACAAAGGACGGCACGCTCGTTGGTGAGTCGGAGTTTGAGACGCTCACGAATCGCCGCATTGTCCCAGTTGGGCAGCAACATCTGATTCTGCGTTTTGTTGGAGATGCCTAGGGGGCCTTGCGATGTGATTTCAATGGAGAGAACACCCGACTGCAAGCCGTGCAGCACGTCGCCTGCCCCTTTCACATCCATCCGCTCGTGGAAGAGTTTGGAGAGCACCTCCTCCATGACCACCGTGCCCTTGTACTTGCGAAGCAGGGCTTGGAGGTTGATACGGCGTGGGTCTACACCGTGGCGCAGCACACCGAAGATTTTCGCTACTTGAGCGAAGCGCCAACGCACTTGGCGTGAATTCGGCACGGTGATGCTCAACACATGCTCAATCGCATCCGGTGGGGTCTCGAGCAGCCACGAAACGATGTCTTCAGGGCGAACATCGGCGCTTTGCAAAGCCACGCGTGTTGGTTCGACCACCAACCGCCCCCATTTTCCCGACTTGGTCGACGCCATGGCGAGCAAAAAGTGGCCGAGCGCCTCGTTGATTTTCGAGCCTTGACAGCTGTTCAGCACCAAGGCGTCGTCCCGCTCTTCAACGGTGAAGTGCCGGTCGGTCGGCAGGGTCCCCGTGGCGTCCATATGGTTCGCAACCTGTTCTGCAAGCATGCTTCGGGCTTCACTGTCCAGCGGAAAGTCGGCAAGGGAGAACGAACGGGACGGCACCAAACCTCTCGGGTCGAGGCTGGCCGGTTTGGGCTCGTCAAGCAGCCCCAAATCGTGCGCCACGAGGTGGCGCAAATACCCAACCTCTCGTGCGACACCTTCGGGCACTGGCGGCAGTTCGCCCAACCAATGCGGTGCAGCACCGCTGTCCTTGACAGGCGCAACGAGGAGTTCGGATTGTTCGGGGTCGGCGTCCACGATGAGCCATGTCCGTCCCGCAATAACAAACCGACGGGGCGTGCCGTCGTCGTCCTGGCCCGCATCGTTGAGACTGAGGACAAAGGCTTCGTCGACGTTGCCCAAACTCTGTCGGGTCACGGCGTCTCGAACTCGGTAGGAACGCTTGTCGGGAATCATCGACAGGTGGTTGGAAACCCAATCTCGGGTGCGTCCTGCGCTCGAAAACCAGCCGTCGGCAAACCTTCGTGGCACCTCCACCGTCCGCTCAGTGTATGTTCGGGGCACGTCCTCGTCGGGCGTGGAATAGAGCGGAAGGTCCTCGGGCAAGGTTTCCCCTTTGGCGCTTGCAAGTTCTCTGGCGAGGCCATACACCGCTTTTGGCCACCGGTACCAGGGCTGCTCGCTGGGTTGGGGCGTGAAGCGGACAATCCAGTTTTGAGCCAACACCTGCAGGACCGCCTCCGTATCGGCTCGCTGCCAGCCTTCAAACTGTGACGCGTTGGCCAACAGAGCGGTGGCTTCATCGATGCTCACGGCTTTGAAGGCGTGAACCATCAACACCAACTGGTTGGCGGCGATGGTGTAGGGCCGTTGCCGCCACCGGACCGGTTCAATCTCACCCACCATCGCCCGCCGTGCGACGACGGCCGACTCCAACAGGTGATCCACGTCCCAAGTGACGACGTGCCCTCGCCCCACACCCCCCAAACGATGGTCAGCCCGTCCCACACGCTGGAGCATGCGGTCAACGGATTTTGGGGAATGCAACTGGATAATGCGGCGAATGCTGCCGACATCGATGCCGAGTTCAAGGCTTGACGTGCAGACCAAACCGGCCAACGTGCCGTTGCGAAGGTCGTCCTCCATTTGTTGTCGGGTTTCAGCCGCAAGCGAGCCGTGATGAACGCCAAAATTGAGGTCGGGGGCCATGGCTTGGAGGCGTGTCGTGAGTGTTTCTGCTTCGCTTCGGCTGTTAACGAACAGCAGGCATGGCGCTTCGGTGCGCAGCAACTCGCACAAGTGGCGGTACGCTGCGTGCTGTTTTGGAGAGGGAAGCGCCATCTCTGCATAGGCGATTTCATCTTCCGGAAGGGCCATCGGCGATTCAACGCTGAGTTCCGTTTTCCGGTCCCCCGTCGTGATGAGCGAGGTCGCTCCACGAGGCGAAAGCCAAGCGGCAACACCGTCGGGATTGCCCACCGTGGCCGATAACCCCAACCGCTGGACGGGACGGCCGGTCAACGCCTCCAGACGGGCCAAGCCCACGCTGAGTTGCCATCCACGTTCCGACGCTGCCAGATCGTGCACTTCATCGATAACGACGGCCTGCACGGTGCTCAACATGGCTCGCAAATTCTTGCCCGTGAACATCAACTGGAAAGTTTCGGGTGTGGTGACGAGCAGGTTGGGCGGACGGCGTGTTTGTTTCGCTCGTTGCGCTTGCGAGGTGTCGCCATGACGCACATCAACCGTCAAACCAACGGCCGATGCGAGTTCCCGCAGCCTTCGGTCAACGTCTCGGTTGAGGGCTCTTAGCGGCGTGATGTACAGAATCGACAGCGAGGGCCATGCCCCATCCAAGCACCGATGAAAGAGGGGGAGAATCCCCGCCATGGTTTTGCCTGAACCGGTGGGAGCAACGACGAGGTGGTCGCTTCCCTCAACGAGTTCGGGCAACACGTTTTCCTGAACCGGCGTGGCCTTCCACCCTTTGTCTTCGAGGGCGGCAGCCAGCAAAGGGTGAAGTTGGGAAAAGACGCGCGACATACTCTCCCCTCCCTTTTGGAAGGGCTAAACCCACCGCATTTGAGCGTTTGGCTTTCGTCGGCGAGGGGCTCAAACGTCAACGGTCGTCATCGTCGTCGTCGTCGTCATCGTCGTCGTCATCAAAGTCGTCGTCATCGTCGTCGTCGTCTTCCCAATCGGCTTCGTCGTCGTCAAAAGCACCGTCCCCGAAGTCGATCGAGGTCTTTGTGGCCACGGTGAAGACAATGGAGAGGGTCAAGATGCTCAGGAGAGCGAACAGCCATGCAAGCGGTTGCTCTCGAACCGAGTCAAACCAACCCAAGTATTGGGCATAGGCAATGGTTACGGTGTGCTCGGCTGCGTTGTCCTCATCGTTGGCTTCTGGAATTTCGTTCTCTGCATCGACGACCACACGGATACGGTCGACGTCTTCTGAGTCCCACGTGACGTAAACGGAATAGATCTCACCGGCGTCAATGCCAACCACGCGGACGACATCGAACGGTTTCTCGCTGTTGCCAGCATAGAAGGCGACTTTGAATTGAGCCGTTGTGCTTCCACCTGCATTGATGATGTCGGCGCGCACGTCAACCTTGGAGCCGGGGGCGATATGGTCGTCGCTCAGCACGATGTTTTGAATCCGGAGCTCGGGGCCGACGGCGCCCAAGCGAACCCATTGACGTTCAAAGTCGGTGTCGTCGGAGGCCAATTCCGGAATCGGACTCGCCTCTGAATTGGAAACGACTGGGAATTGGTTGCCAGCGGCATCGTATCCGGTGACATAGAACCCAACGAAATCGCCTGCCTTCGGCAGGATGGTGCCTTCGGCCGTGATGTCAACGACACCGGTCCACTTGACGTTCTGACCGTCCTGCTGCATACCGAGCAGAGTGGATCCCGCCCCAATCGTCATCGTTCGGGTAGCGTCCCGCATCACCCAATGGACCATCTGTTTGGAGCCGGTCAAATCAGCGTCTTCCGTGCCTTGGAACTCCACCGAGATTTGCGTGAGGTCGTTGCTTGCCGAAATGTCGATGACGTTGAGAGGCGCCACTCGCCGGGTGACACGTGGCGCTGCGTCGTCCACAACGACTTGGAGCGTGGTTGAAACAAGCGTCCCGGTCATGTCTTCCCCACGTCCAGGAATGTTGGTGATGGAGATCAAGCACGTTCGCGAAGGTGAGGATTGGAGGGTCAAGGCAGAGGAGAGAGGCACCTCAACCGCATACCCGCCGTCGGCGGTCAACGAACCATCGGACCACAATTTCTCGCCGTCAAAGACCTCGACCAAAATGCCAACATCTCGCGGGGCGGGGGTTTGGCTGCCTTCGTAGACAACCCGCCCGCTGAACGCCAAGCGGTCGTCTTTGCGGACCCGACTGCCGTCGGCGACGGGGCCGGTTCGAGGCTCGCTGATGTCTTCAACGGTGAAGTCCGTCGGGGAGAGCATGAGGTCGTTTTCCACCCGGAAGGTGTGCTCCAAGAGGAGGATACGGGAAGGGTCCGGACTTCCCAGTTCTTTGTACATCAACGCCACGTCGCCCATCTCTTCATCGGGCCAATCCCAACTGAACTTGAAGTTGAATTCGAGCAAAATCCAGGGCAGGCCGGATTCGTTGGTGGTTTGAGTCATTTTGCTGGTGGACAGGAGGTGGATGTAGGGTGAATCCGACCAGAAGGTGTTGTTGACGCCAGAATACGAGATGCTTTGTGCATCCCGGGCGGGGTTGGGCCCTTCGAAGTCAAACACCAAGGAGATGAATTCGAAGTCAATAGCGGTGTTGGCGTCGATGAAACCGAGGCTGACCGTTTGCTCCATGCCTGCGTAGACAGCGTCGTTGTCTTCGTGACCCAGCCACTCAAGTCCGGTGAAGATGGCGGAAGAATCCTTTCGCGTGCGGAAGGTGGCGTCGTCGTAGAGGAAACCTTCAGCAGATTCGAACATCATCACCTCGTCATCGTCGTTGAGAACCGTGAAGTGGAGTGGGTTTCCAGCCTGGTCGCCTCCGTCCCAAAAGTAGGAAACACGGCCCATGTTCGGGTTTCGTGAAGTGTCAATGCTGGTGATGAACCATTTTGACTTGGCCTCGGTGTTGTTCCGGACCATTTTGCTGGCGTATTCCTCGGGGTCGGCTTCACCGTTTCGATTGGCGTCGTGGTCGGCTTCTACCCAATAATTCAATTCAAGTTCCATCGGGTGACCGACCTCATCTTCAACGAGCACTTGAACCGCCTGCTGGTTGGAGGCCGCTTCGTAGGCGTCGTCCACCGGAGCGACCACCTTTCGTTCGGGATGGGTGGCATCCACACGGTAGGTCCGTCGCCATTCGGCGTTGGGTTGTTGCACGTGGTCGGGGTTACGTTCGTTGTACGTCTGCACCTCGTAGGTGAGGCCGTCGGGAACGTCGATGTTTGGTAGGTCAATGGAGATGAAATACGACCCGTTGTTGTTGGTGGTGTCTCGGGCCGTGCTCTCAACGTACCCGTTTCGAGAGACGCGGACGTCAAAGGCGCTGTCTTTGGGTGCGTCTTCGGTGTCTTGGAACCACATCGCACCAACAAAGTGGATTTGCTCACCTGCGGCAACCCATGAATTGTCCGGGAGGTCTTGAGAGGTCAATTCTCCGTCGTTGTCGCGAACATTGAGCCACCCGAGTCCGAACGAACGGTTCACGCTGAGGCCGTTTTCAGACAACAGCGGGACCGGCGCAAAGCCTGCAGCTCCGGTGTCGTCCAAACACCCGGTACGGAAGCGAACATTGTCTTGGTCGGGCATTTCGCTGGTCACGAAGAACTTCCAATGAATCTCCAAGATGCCGTTGCTCTCCACCGAGTAGGACGTGGGGTCCATCTCGATGTACTGAGCAGGGTCGTTCGGGTCGGGGAAGATATCGCCGTACTGCCAGGAGAGCGTGGGCCAATTGGCCATTGAGTTCGTCATCAGGGTCAATTCAGCACTGACCATGCTGGTGGCATCCTCGCCGATGATGTGGCGGGTGACCACTTCGTAGGGCGTGATTCGTTCGTGAAGCACTTCGCCCTCCGGGATGGTGATATCGAGGTTGACGGTTTGCATGGTGTAGGTGATTTGGAAGGATTCAAGGACCAAAATACCCGGGGATTCTGATGTAAGGTTGATGGGGATTTCAGCGATGCCTGATCCTTGGTTGGGGATGGCGGCGTTCAGCGCCGCAAGGATGGTGTTGCCGCTCTGTTGACTGGTCACGGTGACCGGACCGATGAGCGCCCCGCTTTGGGCCGAGCGCTTCCAAGCATTTTGGCCGTTGATGGTGATTCCGGGTTGGTCCGGAGCGTTGGAGTGCAGCGCAATTGAAAGGTCAGCCAGCGAGGGGGTGTACCCAGAGGACGAGGTCGACATCATGATGCGGACGCAAAAGTAGTACGAACTGCCGGTCATCGGTTTGGTTTGGTTCGGCGAGGTGAATTGAACAACGCCGGTGCTGCCGGAATTGCAGGATGTGCTCGATGAGTAACCGATGTTCACCTGAACCGAGGTGGAGGCGGGTCCCGTCTCGGTCCAATTGACCGTCGCAGCGACCACGCTCTTCGTGCCGCTTCCGACGTACTGGTAGGCGTAGTAATACCCGCTTGACTGGTAGTTGGTCGTGTAACTGAGGATGACATCACCCAAGACCGGGGAGGCCGATGTCGTGCCGTTGAGGGTGGCACGCCAGAGGATGTACGACCCAGCGTTGGGGAACACGACCTTCTGGCCAACGGAGGCGCTTCGCCACGTGGTCCCGCCGTCGTTTGAAACGTCCACATCAATGCTGGTACCGGTAGGAACGGAGCCGAGAATGCCGTCAACATTGATGGTGTCAACGGCCCTGGTCGCCGAGATGGTTTGACCCACGACGGTTTGACTGGTGACGCTGGAAGAGCGAACGTCGTGGTGCGAGCCGTCGCCGTAGGTGTGGATCTTGCGAGCACCTTGGGTGCAGTAGGCTGTGCTGGCGTAGTGGCAGGAGAAGTGCACCTTGTGGTCGTCCGAGTCAACCAGACCGTAATGACCACCTCCGGGCATGGTCCGCTCGCCTTGAGAGGTCAGCAAGCCGGTTTGCAGCGAGTAATGGTAGTGGACGCTCTTGTAATCGGTTTGGAAGAAGTAGATGTTGTAGGTCACGCTGGGCATGCTGACTGAGAGGCCTGCGCCGTAGTCGTAGTAGTAGGACGTTGAGGTCATGAGCCAGGTGTTGGTCACAACGGTGGGGGAAGCGGCGTTGACCTCCCGCAGGTAGTGGTTTTGCGCTTGTGTGTCGTACACACCGATGTACATCTTCCCGGTGTTGTCGTCAAAATCCACGCCAGAAATGTAGTTGGGGTACTGGTAATTGTAACTGGACTGGCAGGACCACACCACGCTGTTGCCTGCACTGTTCCAGTCGACGTCCCACTTGTTGACGGTGTACCTTGACCAGTGAGCCGTGTAAACGTAGCCATCGTACACGTCCGCATCGTGGATGCTGTAAATTGCCCCTGAACCGCAGGTTCCGGTGCTGTAGGAGGCGGTGCCGAGGTAGGCGCCCGTGCTCGGGTTCACCCGAAGAATCGTCGGGATGTTGGAAACCGACGTGCTGGTGTACCTCATGATGTGGGTTTCCGAGGCGTTGATGGGGACAACCACGCCGGTGTACGACCACGGTGTTTGGGTTGAGAGGGAGAGATCGTTGTATTTCTTGGTCGGGCTGACGTAGCCCTGATCGCTCAAAGCAACGAACTCACCCGTCGTGTTGAGGTGGGCGCTGCCCAGTGAACTGACGTCGTTTGAGGACTGGAACCGAGGCATGACTTCGGTGGGGTTGCCCTTGAGATAGACCGTTTGACTCGAGACGTCCAAGTTGTCTCGGTATGCCGTCGTGAAGGGCGAGGGGGCAAGTCCGCTTGAGCCCTGAACCCTCGCGTCCCCTTCGCCGCCGTAATGGTTGTTGGCGGTGAAATTCGTGTAGGCGGTGGAACTGGCATCGCCCCGGAGATTGAAACTGGCCGAAGTCACTTCCGCCCCGTAGGGTATGGTGACCACGCCAGCGGGTCCGACGCCTTTCTGCGAAAAGGTGTGGGCATAGGACGTGGTGCCGTCTTTGAACTGGGTCTCCGTTGTGGCTGCACCGGCAAGCGGGGAAAGAACAGAGAGAACAAAGACCATTACGAGAAAAAGTGCACGATGCATGTCAGCCACCCGTTAAGTATACGAGCGTCCACATCCCATTTGAATGATGCCCTCTCCGGACGAAGCCGTGCGAATTGCACCGTGCTTCAAAATGCGAGCATTGAAGACGGATTCGGCCATGGCTTGAGTCGGTGAGCGCCGTGAGTGAAACGACATCTTTCTTCGGCCGGTGGTGGGGAAATCAGCACGGACGGCAATTCGCCATCACCGCCATTGCATCGGGAGCAAGTGGAGTGCTGCTCGTCCTTTCCGCCTACCAGTTGATGTTCCTTCAGGACCACCCAGACTGGCAACAATTCACCGGCGCGGCGATTGTGAGCACTGTGCTCACGCTCATTGTGTTCTTGGTGGCCTTTCCAGAGTTTCTTCGGTTCAAAGGCCATGTCGCCACGCTCGATGAGTTGATGGAAATCCAATCCACCTCCGAGTTGCGCCGGCGCAAGGCCGACGGCGCCCTGGCCGCCGAAGCCCTCGGAGCCGGGCATTTGGAACGCTGGAACGCATTCCTTGATAGCAAAGGCCTCCGACGTTGAACCGAGGCCACCCCATGACCCGCCCTCACCCACTCAAGTCCTTGACGTTGGAAATTGGGCTCGCCATCGGCATGATCGCTTGTTTGATTGGGGCCATGGTGATTCATACCGGCTCGATGCCCCCGCTGGTGGTCGTTGAATCCGCCTCGATGGTGCACGATGAAAACGGCGAAGTCGGGAGCATCGATGCGGGCGACCTCATCCTCGTCCATGACCAACCGGCGAGCACAATCGTGACCTATGCGGAGGCAACCGATGCCTTCCATCCAGCGTACGGTTACGAACAGCACGGCCTGGCAGGCGACGTGATCATCTACGACAAGAACGGCGAGGGTGGCACGCCCATCATTCACCGAGCCATTTTACGCGCCGTGGCCGAACAAACCGCGCCGCCGGACCGGCAAGGCAGCGACCCGTGCCCGGCTGGCGGAACCTTCGACGCTCAAAAAAGGGGAGAGGACGGCCTTGCCGGAACCTGCATCCTCACGTGGTCGGTGCCCGGGACGAGCGTTCGGGACGTCGAAAACATCACCGTGATCTTTGACGGCACCGTTGCGGGATACTACGACTGCAAACGTCCAGCTCATGCAGGGGTTGAAGCCCACCTTGTGGTGTGGCAATGGCAACCCTCTCACGAGGGTATTTTGACACTTGGCGACAACAACAAATGCTCGGTTGACCAAGGCAGCGGGGCCACCAACGGTTCTGCCGGCGTGCACAGCCCGTCGGGCGTGGTGGGTCCAATTCGAGATGCGTGGGTTTTGGGCGTTGCCGGCGGTGAAATCCCATGGCTTGGAACCGTGAAGCTGATGGCTGGTGGCCCGAATTCCTACGGTACCGGCGACGTGCCTTCGTCGTCGTTCATGGCGCTGATTATCCTTCTTGCGACGGTGTTTGCTGCCCCTCAAATCAGCGACAGCGTCTTTCGGAAGTGGATTGCTTCCTCTCCCGACCTCCAACACAAGGAACCCCGCTGGGAAGGCGTGGAAGGCTCGATTCAAGAAGCGTCGTAGCCGGCTTCGTTCAGCGCTTCCTCAAGGGTCAACTCACCTTGGCTCACCCTGCGCGCCGCCTCGATGGAGATGGTGAGGCTGCCTTTGGAGCGTTGCCGGCTGATGCGCTGTAAATTCCGGAGTTCACCTTGGGAGGGTGCGTGGTTCCGTTGTTCATGAACCGGCGTGCCGGCCAAGCGGCCGATTTTCACCGCCGAAGCCCCGTGGGCGTGACGAGGCGTTCCAGCACTCGTTCGGTACTCGTTGACTTCCTCAACGCGGTAGCCTCTGCCAATGGCTTCGTTGATGAGGCGGTCGCGATGGGTCGGCGAGCCGTGACCCACCCGAACCAACACGCCTCCAGGGGCCATGACCTCAACCATGCGAGCCATGAAACCAAACAAAGAGGGGAAATCTTCCTCGACGGTTTTTCCCAAGACCGTCCCGTCGGCAAAACACGCACAACCGGGACGCGGGCCCGGGTCTAGACCGAACAGGAGGAGTTTTGGGGGGGCGGGTTGAGCACGTGTCATCGTCCAGACCAAGACCTGCTCGGTGGTGTTTTCGTGCGAGACGGGGACGCCCTTTCCACCAAGGCGCTCGACCTCTTCTGGCGAACCGAACCACCAGGCCTTGGGTTCGGGCAACGCATCGTTGATGGAGAGCATTGAAACGGGGATACTGTGGGCCTCCAAGGCCTTGAGCAACCGGTGTGCTAGACGGAAATCCTCGGTGCGGACGTATGCGCGCTCCACGATGTTTCCCTGCTTGGGCCCCGTTCTAATCTATCGGTCCGCTTCGCTCACCAACACACGGAACCTGTCGGAGGGGAGGGGGTGTGAACCGAAGTTATCAAGAACGATGGACATCGATGGCGCTCCATGACAAGCGCCTACGAAAGGGAACTGCGGGAGGTGCTCGCTGGGACCAAGAAAGGCGTTGAGGCCGTCATCAAAAGTTGCGACGATGCCGAGCGACGACGCATGCGACGGATACTTGAACGCCCCTTTCTGGTGGTTCGGGCTGCCGGATCGGGAATGGAAGGGAGCGGGGATTTGGTGGCCCTGCGAGGAGATTGCTCCTTTCCCATTGAAGTCAAAACCACAAAGGCCGAAAAATTGTATTTTTCCGGCCGAACCAAGGACCAGTTGGAAGCGATGGTCCGTGAGGGAGAACGCAGCGGCTTAATGCCGCTTTACGCCCATCGAAGAAAAGGCGTGCGCGGCGACTCTTGGCGCCTATTTCGCGTTGAAACCGAAGGCCTAAGAGGCATCCTCCGTCGCCTTGCTCCAAAAATTCCAGCGCTGCCCTTGAACAGGAACGGTTCACCCTTTCTCGATTGGGAACAGGGCATGCCACTGAACCAATTCATCGGTTTAATGTGCTCCATGGAGGGGCAAAAAGAACAAAACACGTTGCTCAAACAACGCGCTCAACGTCACGCTGAAACGGCCTACCGAAGTGAACAAAGCGCAGAGGATGTTCTTGCAGAACTTGACCGTCGTCGTTCCGATGCGATGGGCCTCACAAATACGGGGCCACCATCGTGAAGACCAGCATCACGAGAAGAAGCAAAGACGAGTAACTGGACGCCTTGGAGGAGAGGTGGTCCACCCACATCGGGTGCAAGTCCCAAAGTTTCAATTTGCGACCGACACGTTTGATGCCGCTCAGGAAACTGTGCAACATGTCGCGCAACATGTGGCCGCCGTCAAAGGGCACCATCGGGATGAGGTTGGTGAAACCCAAGAGGATGTTGACCCACATCAGCCAGAAAAAGAGGTTGGCTAAGAAGAGCAGCCCCTCGGTGCCGACGACGGACCCTACGACGCCGTCGCTGGCTGTCAGCAGGGCTTCCTCGAAGGGGTGAATGGCCACCCCGTTGAGTTCAAACGGAACGATGAGGATGTTCAAAATGTGAATGGGAAGCATGAGCACGCGTTGCAAGAGCGTACCGTCCCAACGGGGGGAGAAGGGGCCTGCGAGGCGGTCAATGCCGGCGGTGCCTTCCGAAAGGCCCTCCACGCCTAAAAACGGATCTCCCGGCAAAATTTCAAGGTTTTCCAGCACATCATCGTCCCATCCAAGGGCTTTGTAGTAGGCGTGTTTGTCGCTCAATGTCGCCGTTAGGGTCGCTCGCTCACCGTCTTGCCGCAAGACCACGAGGTCAACTGTATCGTTGGCACTGTACCCCAAAAGGACGGAACGGAAGTCGGCGCTGTTGTGAATGGGTTCACCGTCAATAGACACCAAGGTGTCCCAAGGTTCCATGCCGGCCTGTTCTGCGCCCTCGCCTACGACGATGCCTTGCACGTGGAGGTAATTTTCCTTCGCCGTAACCTGGCCCGCCACGCCTCCCAACAGGAGCAACATCACAAAGGCTGCAAAGAGGTTGGTTGCGGGCCCAGCTGCAAACATGCGCAACCGTTCTCGCCGAGGGGCTCGCATCAATTCCTCTGCCTGCGGTTCAGCGAATGCACCAAGAGGGAGGGGGCCAAGTTGGAGCAAACCGAAGGAGCGCACCCGCATACCGTGGCCTCGGGCAAGCAGTCCGTGCCCGAATTCGTGAATCACCAACGAAACGACGAAGGCCAGAGCACCCCAGCCGAGCGGAATCACGGGATTCAAGCCCGGAACAGCCACCAACTCACTCGCTGAAGGGGGGGTTGCGGTGGGAGGATTGAGCACCGAGGTCACGAAAGCGAGCAGAACAACCAGGGCGACAGCGAGCATGGCCAGCGAACACACCCAAAGGGAAACTTCCCCGTAGGCCCGCCAGAATTTTCGTGGCCTCGCCAGACGGTCGAGGAGACGTTGACCGCGCTGTGTGCGGACCATAAGCACGATGCCCAGCGCCCGGGTTGCGTTCCAGCGGTCAAGGGTTCCGTTTCGTTCCCATGTGCGAATCAAAACGTACCAGCCGATGAGGAGAGCGAACAGGAAGGTCCAGTCGGCCTGAACCGAACCCCAAGTGCCCACCATGTCTCACCGACGACCTGTTCTGCCTTGAACGTTGATATCGCCGCCATACCACTCAGGAGGACAAACCTTGATGATGGGTGGACGCCTCTTCGGCACCATGCAAACGCATCATTCGGCCATTGAAGCATGGTGCGACGTCACCTGGGGCGAACGTCCCGTGCGGATCTCGGATTGGGCGGTTCACGACGACATCGTCCAGGTTTTCCTTCGTTTGTCCGCAAGCGTCCTCATCGCCGACTTCACCCTCGGCGCCAACGGCCGCCTCAGCATTCAGCAACACCTTCACATTCCTCTTGAAACGTGGAACCCCGGCTCCATCCAAGGCCTCCGCACCATGGAAGGAAAAACACGCTTCCAACATCGCCGCCAATCCATCCTGTTGTCAAGTGAATTGAGGGTCCCCGAATGGGGGGCAGCGTTGCTTGAGGAGTGGTTGATGAGCATGCGAGGAGCGGTGAATCGACCCAAAGACAAGGTGCAGCGCACCAATGAAATCAAGCGGATGCAACTGTCCGTCCAGAGAAATTTGGAAAGCGCCGGCCTGTCCAACGTTCAAAGCGAAATCAAAGCCTTGGACGAACGCGTGGACCGCGTTGACGCTCGATTAGCGAACTGATTCTTCCATCGTGGTGTCCACGCCAGGAAATTGGTCTTCCCCTTCTCGGTACACCGTTCGCATGTTGCTGATGAAGTTCCGCTCCTTGACCACGATGGTGTAGTTGCGAATCCCGAAATCTTTCTCTCCGTCCAACATCTCAAGCAAAACTTGGAGGGTGAGGCGAGCGCCTTCTCGATGCGGGTAGGCAAAAATGCCCATGGAGAGCGGCGGAGAGACCACCTGCGTGATGCCACCGATTTCTTCAATGGTGGCAAAAAGATTCTCGTAGGTTTCAGCAAGAAGTTCCCGACGTGCTTCGTCTTGGTTGGGGCGCCGGCAGTCGGGCCCAACGGCGTGGATGATGTGGGTGAAATTCTCTGCAAGGGCAAAAGGTTCGGTCACGACATTTTGTGTCACGGCGCAAGGTGGAGCGTTGATTTTCCGCATCTCCAGACAGATGTTGCGGGTCACCTGCGTCAATTCCTTCCCCGCTTTTTGGTGAATCATTTTGTCCAAACCTTCCCGTCCGGAAAGCCGGTTGTTGGCGGGCGTGACGAGCACATCGCCGGAATGGTCCCAAACCTCGCCACCCATGACGCGCAGGACGCCGTGCTTGCATGTTCTTGCCATGTAGAGTTCAGCCATCGTTTCTCCATAGAGGGCCACCCTACATATGCTCTGCGCCTTTTTTCCATGGCGCAGAAGAGTTTTTTCCGCGATTCATCACCCCTCGCTGGAAGGTCGCGGCATTTGAGCGATACGGCTAAAGAGGCCCCAGTGGTGCAACGAACGATGCACACGAAGCGGAGCAGTCTCGCTTTTGTGGTGCTACTGTTGCTGTCGATGACCCCGTTGCAACCTCAAGGAGCCGACACCCCCTCGTCCGAGCTGGACAACGATGCTCCCCTGTTCGAAGGTTTTCTCCTCGGGGAGGACAGCAGCCCTTGGAACGAGACGCCGTGGCGGAACGTTGCGGTTCCAGGCGGTTTTTCCTACGGGAGCGTCATCGATTACAGCGATGTTGGCGTCCTTATCAACAACCTCTCGGCTGAAAGCCGAACCATCGGCTGGGCCTTTGTCGCTGCTCGAAACATCTCTCTGGACCGCGTCTTCATCTTCAACGAAACGGGGACGCCCACCGGAGAGACGGTGAACAGGAATCAGTTCACGAATTTCTTCGCCCTTCCCTTCCTAGAGATGCTTCAAAACCGAAGTTCCTCCAATGCCCTCAACTACCTCGTCACCACCAAGGGGATGCCGCTTCGCGTCTCCGGTGGAAACGACAAAGCAAGTTTTGACCAAGAATTGGCCTTGCTGGGTGGCTCATACAACGCTTCCATCGGCAGCAATTATTGGTTCAACCATGACTACGGTCCGTTGGCTGGTAAAGCCATGGAACCGTTCACGCGTGACAAATACGGCTTTTTCCTCGTCACACGGTTGACGGGATACACCGTGGACACCGCCATTGAACTCATCGAGCGGGCGAACCAAAGTTTGGGACAACGCGGGACCTTCGTTCTCGATTTGGCGACCAACCGGAACGGCTCGGGGTACAAATTCTGGAACGACAACCTCTACACGGCCAACACCACATTGAACGAAAGCATGGGCCTCCCGGTCCTCTTTGACGAAGAAACGGGGTTCATCACCAACATCTCCAACGTGATGGGGTATGCCTCGTGGGGCAGCAACGACGGGAACTGGAATCAAAACTTCTTGTCAAACGGGGGCTTTGACACCCTTGACGCCACCTGGCAGAGCGGTTCGCGGTACTGGAATCACAGCGGGCCAACGGTTGCAGCAGACGATTTTTTTGCCTGGAACTACCAAACCGGAACAAAGCAGGGCGGAAACGGAGCGTTTGAAGCGACCGTTGCAACGGCTTGCGAGCAAGATGCGGGAGCGTTGATGCAGGGCATCTACGGCGAATACTTCGACAACGACGGCGTCTCGTTTAACGCCGCATCCATGCCATCCCTCATCGACAGAGAACCTGACCGGGTCCAAGTTGAGCCCCACCTCAACCACGGCGCCTCCAACAACGCCTATCCCGGTCTTGATGACCGCTTCAAACAGCATTGGGGGGCACGGTTTAGCGGCCTCATTGACGTGCCCTTCTCGGGAAATTGGAGTTTCTTCATCAACTCCGACGACGGCTCCGAACTGTGGATCAACGGCAACAGCGTGGTCCAAAACTACGGCATGCACGGCATGGTTGAACGGTCCGGCTTCCTCAACCTTTCCGCAGGGCTTCACGATTTCCGCATCGAGTTTTTCCAGGGAGGCGGCCCTCACGGCCTCGTTTTTTCCTGGCAGGGGCCCAACACTTCCAAGGCCGCCGTCCCAAGCTCTGCCTTCTACGTTGACGGGAACGTCGTTCCGCAAGCCGACCGTTTGGTTCACCGATGGTCCCTTGAAGACGCATCGGGCAGCACAGCCAACAATTCAGTGAACCTCAGCGCCAACCTGACCCTCACAGGGATGGACGCGTCCAACTGGCGCACGTGTGTCGACGGAGGGTGCCTGTGGTTTGACGGGGTCAACGATCAGGCAAGTGTGGATGTCGCCGACTGGGCAGGGAACCTGTCGGTAAGCCAGTGGGTGTGGGCCAACACCTCCAACCAAAGCACCTACGCCTCCACTTTTGCTGTCAACAACCAAGCAGGGTCCAACCTCTCGTTCCAACACATGATTTCCAACCACGAGTGGAAACTTCACAACAACCAGACGCACCTTTTTGGAGACGTGACACCGCAGCGATGGACGCACCTTGTTTCAGTCTTTGACAACGGACAAATTCGTCAATACATGGACGGTGTGCTGGTCAACACCCACACCTACCCCAACGGCACTTTTACCAACATTGACTTGTACAAACTTGGTGTCAACCGTGCAGGGAGTGCTTTTTTCGAAGGTATGATCGACGAAGTTCGGGTCTGGGACATCGCCTTGAACGACCACGACATCACTTCCCTTCGCCGAACCATCGTCGACAATTGCACCACCTATTCGGGGGGAGGAAACGATGTTGCGCATCTCACGACAACCTTCACCGTGCCAGAGCATCTCAAGGGGCACGCTTGGATCGGCTACGTTTACGGCAAACGGGGTGGCGAAGTCAACGGGGCCTTCGGATTGGAACTAACCGCTGTTGACGGCAACGGACAAACCCTTTCCACCAACGCTTCGTCCATGAAAACGTTCACGACTTCATGGGCCGCACAATCGGTTCGGTTCCGCCCCGACGCCAACGCTACGCAGTTTGAGGTCCGCGTTCCAGTGGACATTGCCTCAACATCGACCAACGGTGAGTTCTATCTCGACACGGTGTTGTTGAGAGCCATTCGGCCGCACATGCAGTGGACCAACGGTTCCATCGCCGACACGGCGGTCTCGACCGGTGGACGTTCGTTCAATTGGGGGACGGCCTACGGCCAGTCCCTCATCGCTGACCTCTTGGAAGACGGGGTTTCTGGCGTGAAAGGGTACGTCTACGAACCGTACCTCACCGCCGTTGGCCTTCCAAGCGTGTACCTCTCCTCGTACGCCTCGGGATACAACCTGGCCGAAAGCCATGCTGCTGCCAACAGGCTTTCCGGCTGGATGGGCGTCGTCGTCGGCGACCCGAAGATGGCGCCCTATGCCGACATCTTCCACGACATCAGCATCGTCGACGTGCGCGTGGTCGGACCGGCAAACTTGGGTGAGGACACCGTGGTGCAGATGCTGATCGAAAACCGGGGCATGTCATCCTCAAACGGGACCCTTATGGTAAAAACCGTGCAAGGCAACAGCATCCTCAACCAAACCGTGCTTCGCCTCCCACCTGGCGACCAAGCCGGAAGCCGCACTTTGGTGAACTTGACCGTCGTTCCGCCTTCATCGGGGTACCTCGACCTCCGAGTACGGTACGACAACGAAAGCGAGGAACGGAATTTTGCGAACAACCTCTACCCGTTCAGCATGGTGGTCAACGCCCCGCCGGCCATCCAAGACGTGTACTGCAGCGCCTCGGTCGTGACGCGAGGTGCGTACACCATCTGCTCGGTTCAGGCCACCGATGACGTCAACGTGACCGATGCCGTGGTCGAGTGGCAGATTGTCCAATCAAACGCAACGTGGAACGAATCCAACTGGACGACCGTTTTCCTCGGACAAATCAACCCAACAACATGGGAGGCGAGTTTGGTGGTCCCTGCCAACGCAAGTTTGGGAACGGTCGTCATGCGAGCGACGGTTCACGACGCCGGAGGCATGACGGCGAAGGTGCTGGTTGAGAACGTGACCCGGGTAGCTGACGCACCTCCCACTTGGTACGGGCCGCACGTCGCAGGTGTTGACCCAGCCGACTGGAACAAGGCTTCTCCGCTCGGAAACCGACCGGCAGAGGGCATGTACCGGCACCTCGAAACCGCGCTCACGGCGTGTGTCCAAGATGCGGATTACCGCCTTGACGAGGGGGTGCCCCTCTTCTTGGCATCGCGGGGCGAGGTGGGTGAAGTTGCGTATGCTCCACAACCAACCGCTCATGTTTACTGCTACACCGCATCGTACAACCTCTCCCTTGGCAGCGCTTTGAGCGATGTGGCGTTTGAGGTCCGCGCTCCAACAGGCTCCTTGCTCCTTCAACGCACGGTGCGCGTGAACGACATGCCTCCGCAGTTGGAAATGCGCATCCAAAACGACCAGGGCGAGACGCTCGACCGCGTGGTCGGAAACGGCAAGGAACACCTGCGCGTGACCGTCCGAGACGTGGATGACCCTGGCACCCCCTTTGTTGGTGATGTGAAGATCCAATGGCCAGGAGGGCAGCCGATTCAACTCCCGCTCGACATTCCGGCTGGCACCAACGCCACCGTCGTGCATCTTGAACGAGTGGATTTGCCTCTTGAAACAGGGAATTTGCTTATTGAAGCCTCGGGTCGCGGCGAACATGGCGGAACTTCCCTCGTTCAGCTCGAACTTCCGTTCTTCCTCACACCTCCTGAAATTTTGGTCGTTGAGGCATGCGATGCTAACGGGCCGGTCGCCAACATGACCTTTGGTCAAGTCGCTTTGCTCCATGTCGGCATCGTCAGCGACCGCCCTCTTGACGGAGCCAGCGCTCAATTAACGCAGTCCGGCTGGGCCATCAACGCACCGGCAACCGAGGACCTGCCATGGGACGAAGGCGAAGCCCCGGAAGCATGCGACCGAACACCCTACGAAGGCCAAGACATCCTTTGGCTTGGTTTTCGTTTGAAACTTGACAATTCAATGGTGGACGGTGAAGGGAAGGCTGTGCTTTCGGTCACCGACATCGACGGGTTGGTCAAATCAACATCCCTCTCCCTTCTTTTCCAGCATGCACCCACGGAGTTCGTGGAAGTCACGCACTCCGAGCCGCTTCCTGAAACCGACCTCTTCACCAACCTGACCGTTTCCGACTTGGACGGTTTGGACCGTGTTATCTGTGCATACAACCTCTTCGACACCACCAGCAACCTGTTGAGTCAATCGGCCATGGCGGCTGGACCTGAAGGCGTGTTCACGAATCAACTCCGGTGGCAGTATCCGATTCCAAGGTCGCTGGCCAACACGACGTTGACGGTCAACATCACCTGCGTGGACGACTTGCAGCAGGCCTTTGTTCACGAAACACAGCTCACGGTCGGCCCTGCACAGACCTGCCTGTCCTGCTCTGCATCGGGCAACGAAACGCAGGTGCCTGCCGCCGAGGTGGAAAGCGACGGGGTGCAGAAAACGGCCCTGGGGTTGATCGTTGCCATCTTTGCCGTCCTGGGGACCCTGCTTTTGCTGCGGCGAAACGGGCGGGCCGACAACGAGACCGCCTGGGGTGAAACCGACCCGTTGAACATGGCTTCCCTCGAGGACTTGTTTGAAGGCGTGGAAGACGAAGCCGTTTTTGGAAGCGGTGACGACCCGTCCCCTCGGCCGACCTTCGTCCCGGATGGATGGACGGTGGAGGAGTTCAAACGCTGGTTGGACGGCCCCGTTCCGGAGGGTTGGACGGCCGAACAATGGAGTGTGTACGGCCAAGAGAACCGGACGCTGCTCGCTCAAACAACCCACGAATCCCAAGAGTGAGGTTGAAGCACCACCGCTTCCACCTGCCCACCATGGCAACAGGCTACGTCCTCATCAACGTTCAACCAGGAACCGAACAAAGCGTGTACCAAGCGGTCAAATCCCTCCCCCATGTCACCGATGCTACCGTTCTGTTTGGCGACCACGACTTGATTGTCAAACTTGAGGCCGATGCCCTCTCCACCATCGCGAAATCTGTGGTTGAGCATATTCGTTCCGTTGAGGGCGTGATCAACACCAAAACCCTCGCAGGTGCTGATTTGATTTGAAGCGTGAAAAACCGGGGTGCATGGCCCGCATCAACGATTTTTATGACGCTGGAAAAGGGTACTGAGCGCCATATGGGGCGCAGTCTTGCCTTTTTTTGGAGAAAACATTATATGCTCAACGGTGTAACCGTGCACTGGAGGTAATCCAAATGTCAGACGGAAAGAAATACTTCGTTCTCATGGAGAACGGAAAAGACACGAGCCAAGTATTTGCGAGCAAGCAACCCCGCGGTGCAGCCTTGAAGGCCGCAACGCGCGGACACACGAACATCCGCCTACGAGAGCGTGGCACCAAGCGTGTCCACGTTTTCACGGGCAGCATCTCGATGGTCGACAAGCCTGCTGGCGGCCCTGCTTGGCTCCCAGACAAGATCAAGAAGGCCAACGTCAAGAAGCAAGGCATCGAGCACCTTTGAGTGCAGCCTGCTGCTGACCTTCTTCCAACTCACCGAGTTGTACAACGGCCCCCCACGCGCCAAGGCTCGTTCGGGACCCCAACCATTTCTCCCTCATCTTGGACGATGAATTGATAAACACAGCCACCTATGTCTCTCTGTCCTCAGGGACACGGGATGCACACCCGCTTCGGCGGGGGGCGGTGACGCCAATGAACGAACGAGAGAAGCGAACGCCACAACCAAAGGCTCGACGCCCGAGTCAACGACGTTTGGTTGACGAGAATGACCTCAAGCTTCCAGCCCGTTTGATTCATTTGCGCCATTTGCCTTGGAGAACGAGTTATCAGCGTCAACTTCAGGCAGAAAACAAATCTGAAAACACCCAAAAATCCTACTTCTACGGCCTTCGCGCCCTCGTGGAAACGACGCTCCCAGGAGAAGATGTCCTCGACGATGAGACCTTTGAAACGATGACCATCGAAACCCTTGCTGCTCGCATGGAGCCCATGAACGGGAGGCTGGACCTTTGGGCCCACGGTATTGCCGACCTCCGCCCAACGACGTTCAACGCCCGACTGGCGGCCGCCCGGCACTTGGTGAGGTGGCTGGGCTTGCTTTGGCCCGACCATCTTCAACGTGCTCGAACCGGAAAACGTCTGCCACGAACCTTGACGAGGCGGGAACTTACCACCGTCCTGGAAGCCGCGAACATCAGCGAAAACCCCGCGGCTGCTTTGGCCGTTACCATGATGCTGGACACCGGAATGCGGGTCAGTGAAATCTGCAACCTGAACATCGAGGATGTTGATCTGGATGACGGCTCGGCTCGCATCATGGGAGGAAAAGGTGACAAAGACCGGTTGGTCTTGTTCACGCAACGGACCTTGGCTCGCCTGCAGGCATGGATGCCCATCCGGGAACGGCTTGAATCCAACGATCGTTCTGCATGTTTTCTCAACCGTCGTGGTCGACGCCTCCAGCCTCGTGGCGTGCAGCGGATGATGGATGCTCTCGCCGAAGAGGCTGGCCTACCAAAGGGAAAGCTTACGCCGCACGTCTTGCGTCACAACTTTGCAACCGGTCTGCTGGAACGGGGCGCCGATCTGGTGACCATTCAACGCTTGATGGGGCACGCCACCATCGCCACAACCCGTGTCTATCTGGAAATTTCTGATCAAACGCTGCGAGAGGTTTACCACCGAGCCCAAGCACTCCGTGAGGCGTTGGACGAGCAACCTGCTGTTGTTGAGCCTGTGGAGGAAACGACCCCTTCAACCAGTTCACGGGGCGTCGTGGAATCATGAAGTGGATTTTTTCCGTTTCTTGATTTGTTCAGGACCCGTCCAAAGTCGATTTGGTTGAACGATGTTTCCCGCATGGCCGTCAACGGGACAATGCTTCCCAGAGCGACACCGAGAGCAATTGCCCTTCGCAGGTTGTTCAACCGTTTTGCGAAGGCGACCGTACTTTCGCCTTGGCATGGCGCAAATTTTGCCGAGAGGGTCTTCAAACCTAGCGGTGGTTTTACCGCTTTTTGAACCAAGGCATGTCTTTGACTGAACGTGGGACGTTGATGGTGTCGCCTTTCCTTGAATCGCTTTTCTTGGTTTTGAGCGAAGTGGCGGCGGAGGAGGTTTTCTCAACGACCTCTTCAGCAACTTCCTGACCTTTGGACACCGCTTTCTGCGTGGCTTCTTTGGCCACAGATGCGGCTTTCTTTGCCCTTGATGCGGCTTTTGTAGCGGCTTTTTTCGCCGTGGATTTTGTAGCAGACCCGGCTTTCTTTGCCACGGTTTTCGCCTTGGAAGCGGTTTTCGCCGCGGCGAGCACTTTGGTGGCAACCCCTGCGGACAAACCTACATTTTGCAACTCTTTTGCACTCGCCTTGGCGATTTTCGCCACGGTGGTGTATTTTCCATCGACCAGTTTTTGAGCAGTCGCTGCCCCTACACCGGGAAGGGATTTGATTTCGGCAGATGCGTCTTTCTTCGGCATGGTTCCTCAGCAAGTCTTTGCATCTGCCCTGTATTGAACCTTCCTGCCCTGCACGAAGAGGGTTCAAGCGGTTTGTTCTTGAGTGGCGTCAACATCCACCCCGCATGGAAGGGCTGCAGTTGGACGACCATCGGCCGCCGCACCCTTCCCGAAGACAAGGCCTCGCGCAGAGGCCTTACGGTTTGTGAACGGAGGGGAAAGATGGAGCACAGCCTTGACCCCATGAAATCGGTCCTCGTCGGTCAAGTTCGAAAGGCTGAAGCCTCGCACTGCATGGACACGTCCACCAATTTGCTGAGAGGAAGGCATTTTCGCGGACAGAAAACAACGGTGTACCTTGGAGATGTCGCGCAAGCCACGCTTTCGCACCTCCTCCATCCAGAGACTCCTTGCTTTACCGACCCTCCGGGATACAACGAACAGCGATGGACTCTTGAAACCCAAAGCGGCGGCTTGAAGGTTCAAATTGAATCCAAACCTTACTGGGGCTGGGGGTTGGTCACCTCGGGCTACCTCAACGTGATCACCCTTGAGGGGTCGTTGGAAGACCGCTCACGACTCGTGCTTGATGTTGTGAGTTCCCTTGGACAATCCCCGTGGGAAATGTCCCATCACCGCAGTGCAGGTCGGTTCCTGAACCGACGGGGGGGCCTGAGCGTCAAAGGCAACGAATCGGAATGGAAGGCTTTGCTGAGCAACGCCAAGGCGACGCTCTCGGAACGCATACAGGAACTGGTCGAACGTCGGGACGAAGCGACCCTCCAACAGGAGGGCAACGAAGGCGCCGAAGGCTGGTTGAAGGCCGTTGAGGAGGACATTCACATGGCCAAACAGGCCCTTGCAGAGGACAACGCTCCGGGCGTTGAGCGTGCGCTTGCCCGAATCGAGGCCTCCCTCATCCACCTTGACGCCGCAAGCCAAGAGACGATGATCGTCAAAGCACCGGGCGACCGCTTCGCTGTCGACGGTTTTGGAACGGAAGGGGCCGGCTCAATGAATCCGCCTGAAGACGCCGTTGCCTCTTTGCTTCTGTCGGATGAAGAAGTCCCGTTTGTTGACCTTGCAACGAAGGCCACCGAAGAAGAATAACCCGCGCGTCGCGTTCATAAGGGGGAGGTCGCTGGGTTGAATCGGTCGTCATGGCAGCGAAGAAAAAGAAAAGCGACGGAAGCGGCATCCAGCAAGCCGCCGGTTTGATTCGTTACTTCGATGAAGAATCGGAAGACTCGTGGAAGATCACACCCGCCCAGGTCTACTTCGCCTGCATCTTCCTCGGCGGCTTTTTCTACCTCGTGAACGAGGGCGTCGTTCAAGCCATCATGGGCCTGTTTTGAAGATCAAATCGGCTGAATCATCACGACCTGCCCGTCGTTTTCAGCCATGCATCGTGCCACTTCGAGGGCGGTGGAGAAACCCTCCGTAACACCCACGACGCGTTCTCCGTCCACCGATGGCAGAACCAAGCGATGCGTGAGGTTGTACAACGTCGTTTCCTCGATGCGCTCAAACACCCAATGCTCGTTTTCAATGCGCACCAAGGCAGGGACTTCGACACCCGGCCCCATTTGTTGACCAACGCGTTGCGTTCGTGTGGTCAGGGAGGCAAGGTCTCGAACCGGTTTCCACAACCTTCGGCGAAGTGGCATGCTGATTTTTCGGTGGTGTTCAACGCCTGCGCGGAAAGCTCGTGCCATAAGGGTCCCATCCCTGAAATCCGAAGATTTCGTTCTTCCCTGCTCCCTTGTCCCTTTAAGAAGCGCGACGGAATTGTCGGTCAAACAACGCTTTCCTTTGCTGCGTTTGACCCCCAACGCCTCAGGACGAGGAGCGAAACAGCGTTGGAGAACACCAGAACCACGAGCCCGATGAACAGCGTAGCACGGGCCGAGCCGGCCAGCCACGGCAGAGCGAACACAACGGTGAGGAACACCGCCGGTCCGCCAACGCGCTGCATCGGTGACAAGAGCACAGGTGCCTCCAAGAGCACAGGCAACAGCACCAAACCCGCTGCCGCCATGAACAGACCTGGCAGAAGCAACCAAGCCGTTGGGGAGAGCAGGGGGCCTGCGGCAACCACGGCCAACCACCCGATGCGAAACCACCAGGCCTCAGGCCGTTGCGCTGCATCGTAACCGAGAGAAGGCAACATCATCAGCAGGCCGCATGGAAGGTACATCACCGAAACCAAACGCCAGCCCGTCGAAGCCCTCACGGCGCTGTTTCCAAAATTTGGGACCCAAGCCAGCGTCATCCACGTCATCCAGAGCAGCAAAGCAGCGGCGAGCAGCAAGCCAAGGCCCAAGGTTCTCGCTTGCTTTGGATGTTGAGAAAAACGGTGTTCAATGTCAACAAGCGGAGCGTGGAACAACGTGACGAGGGTGGCGTAACCCGCAACGAGCAGGGCTGCATGAGGGTGGGGCGCCTGCATCGGACGGGGCCACCAACCTTGTGTGAAAACATCGGTTTGAAAAACGGCCCACCACGCCAGCAACCCAACGGCCATGGTTTTCATCAAGGCTCGGTTGACGAGGGTCTTGGTTTCGTTGTTTGAAGCCATGCGAGCGGTCCCGACCAACACTTCTCCTGCCATCATCACCAAGAGCGTGAACGCCGCAATCCATCCAAAAACGGTCCATGACGGAACGGACAACGTCGGGTTTTCGGGGAGGGACGTCGCCGCGCCGTGCGCTTCGGTGGGAAAGAGCAGCAACATACCTAACAGAACCCACAAGGCGCTGTGGGTCATCATGCCAACGCGAACGAAGTCTTTCGTGGCCTCGCTCGCTTGGCGAAGGCTCGGCAAAAAAGGCGAGGCCAAGGCAAACACTCCCAAGGCCACCATCGCACCCTCCACGCCCCCAAAACCGGTGAAGAGAACCTGAAACCGCTCGGCCACCGTGGCCGATGAGCCGAGGTAAAGGGCCACCTCGTTGTGCTCAGTATCGAGGAGAAGCAACGCCGCTGCTCGGTGGGCCACAAGACCCCCCAGCATGACGACTGGTGTGGCGAAGTACAGGCGACGAACCCAAGGCCGAGAACGGCAGCGAGGCTCAATGACGGCAGCGCCAAGCCACGAGACCAGCGCCAACACCAAAGCCGGCAGATACCAAGGGGCAGCATCCGCCAGCATGACCCGCAACTGAACGAGGCATCCTTTCATCGTGGCGGAAGACCAAAAGAGGCCTTGCACGAGGAAGGAGCGTGAGGGGGAGGGATGTCGCTGAACAAGAGCGGGCGGCCGCCGCTCGAACTTCACCTCTTGCGGCCCTCGTCGACCATCTCGGACGGGATGTTGAGAAGTGGCTGCAAACAGCCCTTGCGCCGCTTCCCGAGACCTTCCGCATCAGCCTGCACCGCACCGACCGGTCCTGGACCGTTGACCAAGTCAAGGCGTTTGGAGCCGAGGCCATCCCGTGGATGCCGGAGGGCACGGCCTTCACCATGCCGTTCGAGCGCGGCAAGGCAACGGGCGATGCCGGCCGTATGATGGCCTTGCTCCATGGAACAGGACGCATCACCCGTCAGGAAGCGGCGAGCATGCTTCCTGTGCGTTTGATGGACCGGGAACGCAACCGCTTGGTTCTCGACCTGTGCGCCGCACCGGGCTCAAAAACGACGCAAGTCGCAGAGCACCTCCACCCCAACGGCGTCGTCATCGCCAACGAACCCGTTTCCGGTCGGCTGAACATGTTGGTCAGCAACCGAAGCCGACTTGGTTTGACCAACGTGGTTGTCACCCAACACGACGGACGGCACTTTGCGCGATTGCCCCCTCCCGGGTTGGATGCCGTTATCGCCGATGTCCCTTGTACTGGAACGGCCACAACCAGAAAGAACCGAGACGTTTGGTGGCAGTGGACACCCAAAGAAGGACGCAAGATGTTCACGATGCAAGTGGCCATCGCAAGCCGGGGCGCAGCGTTGTTGGTCCCCGGTGGAGAGTTGATCTATTCCACCTGCAGCGTTGACCCCATTGAGAACGAAGCCGTGGTCGCTGAACTGCTCCGCCGCCATCCGTTTCTTGAGGTCGAAGCGGTGGAGGTCCCTGGGCTCAAACTGCACCACGGCTTGAACCGGTGGCCTCTGCTCAACGAGGACGGTACCCTCTGCGATGAAGACGATGCAGAGGAGTTGGCCTTCTTTTCTGACCACCATCGATCGCCAGTGAGCCGATTGATGCGAGGGATTGGAGAGGACGAAAACGAACGGCGAATCGCCGATGCTTTGCTCCGCTGCGGTCGCCTCTGGCACGAGGATCACAACACCGGCGGCTTCTTTGTCGCCAAGCTTCGACATCGCGAAGACGCCGCCCCCGATGCCACGGCCCAAACCTACCGGTCCAGGCGGGCTGTCCGCACCTCACCTGATTGGACGCCGCCCCTCAAACGACTCCCTGCTGTGACGGTGAACACCGTTGTCGAAGCCGATGATGATGTGGTTCGCACGGTTCAATCCATGTACGGCATGGACTTGAGCGCATATTCAATTTGGCAGCGTGGAAAACGACTCAACATCGCCCCCCCAATGGTAAGGCAGCGGTTGTTTGACCCCCCTTCGCCGACGAAGAAGGGCGAGGTGTGGCCTGGAGGAAGTTTTCATCCGATGCGCGTGGCCCACGTTGGTTTGCCGGCTTTCACGCTCAAGAAAGACTCGTGGCGTTCCCGTCAAGAAGCCGTGTATGTCTTGCGAGACGGGTTCACGGCCAACATTCTCGACATCACCGAGGAGGTGTTCATTCGCTTGTTGTGTGGATGGGCCCCTCTTTTGGAAAATTTCGCAGAGGAAACCGGCATCATGGACCTGCCCTCCGGCGCCTTCCTCTTCAAATCAAAAGTATCGTCCGGCGAAGAGGTGTTGTCGGTTTGGATTGGCGCTCGCGTGACCCTGATGGTGGACCTCAACGAGCAAAACATCCTTCGACGAAAACTTGCCTTGCCTTGGAGGGACGAGGAGGAAGAGGCATGAAAGTCCCGTGGTGGAGCGCTCTTCTCCTCGTGACCCTCGTCACACCAGCCTTCGTCCAAGGCGCGTCAACGTGGAGCATTTACGCCTACGCACCGGTTCCTCAAGAGGACGCAACCACGCTGCGAGAAACCTTCCTTGCGCCCGACCTTGAGGCTCCGCCAAAACCGGCTGAAAGCAGCACCGTGGATTGGGTGTGGTGGACGTGGAGCGAAACGACCGGTTCGGACTGGCCCAACGACGATGCGATGTACCGGATGGACCGTTTCAACCTCACGGCCTCCACCATCAACATCAGCGGCCATCAAATCGAGCACCGGCGCCTCACCACCGATGTGGTGGACCTGGACGGGCGCGTCAACGTGGTCGCTGCTGAAGACAACGCCCGCTTTGTGACCTTTGAACTGGACGTCACGCCCCGCGTAAATCTCTCGAATCAAACCCTGATGTACCTTGTATTGACCGAGGACAGGGCGGTGGACCACCACCAACGAAACGCCCGTCACCTCGTTCGTGAGTTGCGCCCCGAAGTGGCCTTCTCGCTCAAGGCCAACAACACCACCGGCATGACCGCCATGCTGGCCGCTGATCACCTCGCTGCAGCGGGCGTTGACTTGACCGGACAACCCGCAGGTTGGTCCTACACCATCGCCTTGTTCGGAGGAGAAGAGGGCATGGAGAGCAACGAATTGCTGGTCCTCAAACACGACCGCCTACCGGTACCAACGCTCCACCTTACCCCTGCTCAGCGGTGGTTGCCGCTCATGTTCACGGCGTTCGCCCTCGTCGCCATGGTGAGCATCGTGACATCCGCATCCAAACGGGAGCGCACCGTGCCCGTATTGAAAGCCAGATGGACCGACATTGAACGCTGTACCATGACGCTGACCATGGAAGCCGGAGAAGCACCGTACACCGTAACCCAATGGAGCGTTCAACCTCCGTGGTCTTTTCGAGGGCGTCCCCCTCTTCGCACCCTTGGAGCAGGGGAGCGGGTGGAAGTGAAGGTTCGGTTCAAATCGGTCCACGACGCAGAATGCCACCTGGAATCAGCCGTTGAAATCGAAGGTTTGGGGGCCTGGCGCCAACATGTGTGGCTCAGCAGTCCGTTTCAACGGGTTGACGAGGAAGAGAGCGTCAGCGAATCCGAATGAAGGCTTGAAGTGCAAGCACCCCATCTCAAAACCCGATGAACTTGGACGAGACCGATACCGCCCTTTTGCGCTTGCTTGATGAAGATGCTCGGGCAAGCCACCGGCACCTCGCCCGAACATTGGGCCTTGCACAGGGCACCGTGACCAATCGCATCAGGCGGTTGGAGGATGAAGGAATTTTGGTCGGGTACCGTCCGGTGCTCAACCCCCAAGAACTTGGCTGGTCGATGACCATCATGGCCGGGCTTCGGATTGTCAAGGGACGTATGATCGATGTTCAGCAGCGAATTGCGGCCGACCCGCGGGTGTTTGCAGTCTACGATGTGACCGGCGACTGGGATTCCATTGTGCTGGCACGGGTTCGGGACCGAAAGGATTTGGACAACCTGACCAAAACGGTGTTCACCCTCGATGGTGTGGCACGCTCCTACACGCATGTCGTCCTCAACACCGTCAAGGAAGACGCTTTTCCTTCTCTTCCACCTCAAGACGTAGCGTGAGGTCGTCGTACAGGTCGATCAACGGCACCAAAACATCAACCAACCCGGACAACCCTTCGACCACCCGGGTTTCGGGCTTCAGACAGACCATCAGCGTCGCTCGCAAACTTTCATCGAAGCGAACGTCCAAGGATTCCAAATTCCGGCGGCAGAGGGTTTGGAGTCGCCCCCCGGTGCGGTCCCAGTCCATGAGGAGCACCAAACTTGGTCCGCTGTCCATGGCGTTCACTCGCCCGTAGCGTTCAACGAGTTTGAGCACCACATCGTCAACCGGCCATCCCCGGTGAAGCAATTCGACGGGTCCGGAAAACCCCAACCGCTCAAGAGCTCGTCGGTCCCGTCGCCCCTCCACGAGAATACCGACCCCGGCCTCACGGTTCCGTTGCCGCACTTCGGCCAAGGCTTGCGCCGCTTTGTGCCATCGTTGTTCGGCGTTTGAAGGCCCGCGGATGTTGCCGTGAAGCGGGTCACGCGTCAAGAGAGCACCGCCTGTTCACCTCATCGTCACCTGCCGATAGGACAACTGAGGTCGGTGATGAAGGTTCGTTCCGGAAGAACAGGAGTTCTGCCCAAGGGCGCCGTCGTGCAGATGCTTTGGCAAAGGTTCTGTGGATTGATGTGGAATGTTTTGTCGTTCGTAAATTTCGTTCGACGCGGGGGGTTCAAGTAGCATCGTACGGTGGTGATTGCTGAGGATGAAACAGGTGCGAAAAGCGTTCACTTTTTTGACCAAAAAATCGCGAAAAAAACGCAGCCCCGCTCGCTGGGTTGCTGACCGAAGAGACCGCAGTTCAAACCCCCCCCGACAAACGCTTAAGGAGGGGGTTCACGGCCGGTCAAGTAGGGTGGTTGCATGGTAGCAGAAGACACGGTATTCTCTGTTCTCTATGATAAGTTCATGTTTTGGTCCATTCTGGTCGGCATCTTTACGTTCGGCTGGATGTTTTTGGCCATGATTCGCTACCGAGACGGTGTGGAACCCGACACGACCCATATCGACCACATCGAGGTGGGTTCCTTTCCCGTTGACCGCCATCACACCACGCTTGAAGTGTTCTTCTATGTCCTTCCAACCCTTATCGTCGCTTGGCTTGTTGTGCTCGCCTTGTCATCCAACACCGCCGTGTGGGACTTTGACCCCGAGGACGAGAAGGTACACAACATGGAAATCACCGGGAAGCAATGGTTTTGGGAATACAAATACACCGATAGCCTCACCTGGGAAGACGACCCGTCCCTCACCGGCATTGACGTGACATGGGTTGCCGGCGAAACTCCCGGCCCCGGTATCTTCAATGTGGTCAGCACCAACGAAGCCGCCGTCAACGTGACCTACACCAAGGGAGACGCTACAGGCGGATTTTCCATTGACCCGCTCACAGGAATCGGTGAAGTCGATGAAGACGACATCAACAAGGCGCGAAACAAATTTGTGTTCTCAACGGTTGAAGTCACCGATGCTGATGGAAACGTCCTCCACACGTGGATGCACATTCCTAACAATCACGTCTTTTCTTCCGCCCTCAGCGAGGACATGATTCTGCCCTGCGACCAGCAGGTGGTGTTTGAAATGCATTCCAAACCTCATGACGATTCCAACCCGAATTATGTTGGCGTCCAACACTCCTTCTGGTTGCCTGAATGGGGCGTCAAGGAAGACTTGGTTCCCGGCATTGAAGGCGGCACCTACATGACCATCACGGCCGATGATCCCGGCACCTACCCGATTCGCTGCGCCGAATATTGCGGCAACCAACACTCCTTGATGATCGGCCAAGTGACCATCGTCGCCGCCGAAGGCACGGATTGTTCCACCGACTCAGGCGTCAAGAAATCCAGTGATGGAAACGACGGGGGTGACTACTGATGCGAGGACGAGCAACCCTGCTTTTGAGCGTCCTCTTGGTGGCGTTGATGGCGGCCCCCCAATTCACGGCTGCTCCAGCGGGTATCGGTTCGGCCGGTGATCAGGGGTGCACGTGTCACGGCGGCGCCTCACCCGACACCTCGGTGTTGGTCGATGGCCTGCCCGAAACTTACAACGCAAGCGAGACGTACACGTTCACCGTCGCCGTTGTCAACGACGTGATGGAGCTCTACAACGGCGGCTCGCTGGAAGGCGATGACCCGTGGAACGGCCGTGCTGGCGGATACCGTATCCTCGTGTCCCACGGCGAAGTGGAGGCGGTACCCGAATCCCAAGGCCATGTCATGGACGGCGGTTACACCCACACGGACGAAGGAAACGCTGTTCGGTCGTGGACTTTTGAATGGACGGCCCCTGCCGCCGACGACCTCAATGTTGAGATGACGGTCTATGGAAACGCTGTCAACGGCGGTGCTGGCTCAGGCGGCGATTATTGGAACGCTGTGGAGTTGGAGATTCCCGGCGTCAACGCCGGTGCCGTGGCAGCAAGCGCCAGCGCCCTCATCATCTTCCTCACGTCGATTGGTCTGGCGGCTGGCCTTATTTTCGTCGGCGTGCTTTGGGTGTTTTACCGACGCTCGCCCGAAACATTCACCATGCAACGCTTCTGGGGCTTCCTCAAGCCTTGGTTGACCACCACCGACCACAAGGAAGTCGGTATCATGTACTTCCTGTTTGGCTTCTTCTTCTTCCTCGTCGGCGGTCTGCTTGCCCTGCTCTTCCGCGTCCAACTGGCCCTGCCAGAGAACGACTTCCTCACCTACGACGAATACAACTCGTTTTTCACCCTGCACGGGACCACCATGATTTTCTTGGCGGCCATGCCCATGATCGCCGGCTTCATGAACTATATTTTGCCCCTGCAAATTGGAGCAAAAGACCTCGCTTTCCCCCGAATTAACGCCATGGGCTTGTGGTTGCTGGTGTTCTCCGCACCCCTCATCTTCACCGGTATTTGGTCGGGTGAAGGCGCAGACATCACCTGGGTGATGTACCCGCCCTATTCCTCCCTCAACGAGGCGAACCTCGGTTCGACGATGGCCGATTACGGCTCAAATCCCGGAACGACGGCCTTCATTTCCGGAATGATGATGCTCGGCGCATCCTCTACGCTCGGCGGTGTAAACTTCATCACCACCGTGTTCACGATGCGAGCCCCCGGGGTCACGTGGATGAAAATGCCCCTCTTCTCGTGGTCGGTCTTCATCAGCGTGTTCATGCTCTTCATGTCCCTGCCCGCCCTTATCATCGGCGTCGCCTTCCTGCTCTTCGACCACACCATCGGCACACAATTCTTTGTTGCTGGTGGCGACCCGCTTCTGTTCCAACATCTGTTCTGGTTCTTTGGCCATCCCGAAGTGTATGTCGTGATCGTGCCCGCCTTCGGCATCGTTTCCGAAGTGTTGGCCACCTCGGCTCGCCGATCCATTTTCGGCTACAAATCGATGGTCTTCGCCATGGCAGGCATCGGTATCGTGGGCTTCATCGTTTGGGGTCACCACATGTTGACTTCGGGCATGGACCCCTTCTGGAGAGCAGCGTTCATGATCACCACCATGTTGGTGGCGATTCCGACCGGAGCAAAAATCTTCAACTGGCTTGCCACTCTGTGGGGCGGCTCGCTGGTCATGAAGACGCACACGCTTTGGTCGCTGGGTTTCTTGGTCACCTTTACTCTCGGTGGAATCTCGGGAATGTTCTTCCCCGTGGCTGGCCTTGACATCCACTTCCACGATTCCTACTTCGTGGTGGCACACTTCCACTACGTGTTCATCGGAGGAACGGTCTTTGCCTTGTTCTCCGCCGTCTACTATTGGTTCCCGAAGGCGACAGGTCGCAAATTGAACGAAACCCTCGGCCTCTGGCACTTCTTGATCGGCTTTGCTTCGTACAACGCAGCCTTTTGGCCCATGCACGCCTTGGGCATCATGGGCATGCCGCGGCGGACGCACACCTACACCGTGGAGTCTGGATTTGCGGAATACAACATGGCGGTTTCGACCTTCGCCTTCATCTTCGGCATCAGCCAGCTCTTGTTGGTGTGGAACATCCTCTACTCCGCTCGCCGTGGTGAGCCCGTGGGCAAAGACCCTTGGGGAGGATGGTCGCTGGAGTGGTCGACCACATCACCACCACCAACCCCGTCGTTCCACGACATCCCCACGCAGCACGACATGAACGAAATCTACGGTCACCATCATGAGGAGGATGCACCAAGCCTTGGTGAAAAACTCTGGAAGGCAGAACCCAAGGGGGCGGAAGAATGAGTGGTGGAGAAGCCCATGTGGAAAACAGCATTTGGATGCGCGCCGTTCTGTTCGGTGGCGTCTTTGTTGCCATCGGTCTGCTCGCCTTTGCCACCATGGGCGTGGGCGTTGCCAACGTCAAGCACGTCGCTTACGAGGACGCCATGCACGAGTATGAAGAGGCGAAATACGACTACGAGAATGCCAAGGCCAACAACGCCACCGATGCTGAAATTGCCTCGCTGAAGACAGCCAAGGACGAGGCTCATCACCACGAAATCGATGCCCACCTTTCGTACTTAACCTGGAGAACTGCAGGCATCACCATCTTGTTGATGTGTTTCACCTACGCCTCTTTCATTGGCTTGGGAGGTTTCCTCAACTCGGTGTTCCCCGACGACCACGGCCATGCTGACCACGGCTACGGTGGGGACGATCACGAGCATCACGGCTCGGGTTCCCCCATTGTTTTCTCCTTGGGCATCATGCTCTTTTTGATGGGTTTCCCTTCGTTCCAAGCCACGCTCGGCAACATGCTTTCGGGCGTGGACGCCAACCTCGGAGACTTGGGCGTGAGCATGTTGGGCCTGTTGTTTGTGACGGCGGGTGTCGCAAATTGGTGGCGAGAGGACCTGCCGTTCATCGGCAACCACGAACAAATTGCCACCGAGACCGACGCTTGGTTTGCCGGCGAGCATATCCGCAAAGCCGGGTTATGGGTCTTCATCATGTCCGAAGTGATGGTGTTCGCAACGTTCTTCTCCTCCTACCTTCGAATGCGAACTGAATGGTGTACGCAATGGCAAGTTAACGCTGGCAACGAGAACTGCGCCGCCGTGGACACCCTCACCGCCTCGGATTTCCTGCGACCGAACGGCGGCATGTTGGACGGCCTGGGAGGCCAAGGCGACTTCATGACGTTGCTCCCGGGAGCCATCAACACCTTCGCCCTCATCATCTCCTCGTACACCATCGTTTTGGCGTTAAAGACGGCGAAGAGCAAGGATTGGGTGGCACCGACGGGTCTGATGGGTAAACTCATGCCCACGAAGAAGGCGGCTGTTCGCAATTACCTGATCGCAACCTTCCTTCTCGGTTCGATGTTCATCGTCTTGAAACTCGTTGAGTGGAGTCACCTCGTCGCAGAAGGCTTCACCATCGGCGCAGCTGGAACCACGGGCCAAGCCGCCTCCATCTTCTATGTCGCCACCGGCGCCCACGGGCTTCACGTCTTCATCGGTTTGCTCGTCATGCTCTACCTGATTTTCAAAGCCGACACGGTGGGCTACGACGAGAAGAACGGACAAGGCATCGAGTACTTCGGCCTGTACTGGCACTTTGTTGACCTGGCTTGGGTGGTCATCTTCCCGGCCTTCTATCTGTATTGAGGTGAAATTATGGGAGAACACGAAACATCTGGAATCTTTGAATCGATGGTTGAGAAGTTGCCGGGCAACTTTGACATCTACTTTTGGAACTTCGTCATCTTGATGATTTTCACCGTCTTTGAAGTTGGAGCGGTCTTCTTCGAAACCGTTCCTGGGACCGACATTGAAATCACGCTCTCCGTGGTATGGGCCATCCTTATCGGCGTTGGTATTGTCAAAGGATACGGCATCGCAGCCTACTTCATGCACTTGAAAGGCGACCCGAGAGTGTACACGCGCACGGCGCTTTTCCCCGTGTTGTTCGTCTTGCTCATGCTTTGGGGCATTGGCTTGTCCAATCCCGGCGCCGTCACCGAACTTCCCTCGTGGTGCACACCCAACTGGGATTACGCCTCGCAGCGTTGAAGGTGAATGAACATGGCCTTTTGTCGAACCGGAGCCGTCTTGCTGTTCACGCTTCTTTTGCTCGGTCCGGTTGGGGCCTACAAAGGGAGCCAACTTTCTCGCGGACCCGTTGATGGCTTCCAGTTAACCGACCAGGCCAACGAGCCTTACTCCTTTGATTTCGACAGCGAAGGGGTCGTTGTTGCTTCGTTCATTTTCACCCGCTGCCCCGATGTATGCCCTGTTCTCACCCAATCGCTCAAGAGCGTGGACCAAATGTTGTCTGAACGGGAGCGGGAGGACGTCACGTTTGTTTCCATCACCGTTGACCCAGAACACGACACACCCGAACGCCTGGCCGCCTATGCGGAACTGCACGGTGTTGCATGGCCCCATCTAACGGGAACGGTGGAAGAGCTGGAACCCGTCTGGGCAACGTTTGGCCTCGTGGTGCAAAAAGCGGTCATCGAAGCCCACATCATGGCGTACCAACCCGGAGAAGCCTCGCTCACGGTCGTGGACTTGAACAATTCAAGCCAACAGAACATGTTTACACTCAACGGCGGTACGGCAACAACGCTCATGGCCGAACAGGCAAATTGGACTTTGAACATCTCGAGCAGCGAATTCGGACGTATGCTGGTCGGCATCAACGGCACGGATTCACCCGATGACGGGTCGTGGTACTGGGAACTGAACCTTTGGAATGAATCAGCAAATGCTTGGCAGGCCAGTGAGGTCGGCATGGACGGTATCGATGTCTTTGAGCAACCTCACTTGGCGTGGTTGCCATCGATTGCAAACCGTTCATCGCTTCCCGCACCCAATGAAAACAGAGCGATGAGCATGACCGTTCTGTGGCCAAATCAAACATCCCCTGAGGTGGTTGACGTTGAAGAATGGACAGCCTATCATCTCACGGAGGCAGCCCTTGGAACGAACGACATCAACGTCACCATCGAAGACAGCAGCTACGGCCACTACCTCACTTCCATCGATGATGTGTCCGCACCGGAGGATTCTGCTTGGTGGTGGAGCCTGTACGTCTGGAACGAATCGCAAGCCGTTTGGGACCTCTCCCCTGTGGGTATGGATGACATCACCAACCCCCACCACCTGGCATGGGCTCCTTCATCGGTCAACGTCAGCACCCTCCCCTCACCTGTTCAGAGCGAGACCGGTGAAGAGATCTGCAACGGTCACGGGTGGCACATGGGGTCGGGAGACGCCATGCACTGCATGTGCGACAGCGGATACACGTGGGCCGAAGATGACCGGCTATCGTGCGTTTCAGAGACCAACGAAGAGTACACGGTAGGCCATTCCACCATCGTTTACATCCTGAACCCCGCCAGAGAACCCGTGGTTGCATGGGCCGGTGACGACTGGCGCCCCGAGGATTTGGCAGCTGATATCCATGAACTCCTTGAGAAAGAGTCGTTGGGCGGGTACGAACCCGAAATGACACCGGGTTTTCTACCCTCAGGCGTGGTTCTCGCATGTTTTCTTGCCATCGTGGTGAGTTCTCGTCAGCCTTTGACCATAAAAGGCGAAGCGAAAGGGGAAAAAACCGGACCACCTGCGTGAGACGGAAGCAGTCGTCGCATAGCCTGGTATTGCGCCGGATTTGAAATCCGGTGTCCCCGTGACTCGGGAGTTCAAATCTCTCCGACTGCGCCACTTTTGCCCTTGAACAAGCAGGGAAGACTTCTCAAACTCAACCCGCTCTCATCAGCACATGCGACGAGGTTTGCTCGCCCTCTGCTTGTTTGCCAGCATGGTCCTCGCAGGTTGCCTCGGCCCTGCCACGGCTGATTGGGGCAGTGGCAGCGAAGCCGTTGAAGTGCAATTCTCGATGGAAGAAACGAATGTAAAAAGCGCCCTTTCGGGTTCAATCACCACCGAATCGGTGAAACCCGTCGGGTGCACTCCCGGAGACGACGGTCCCGCTCTTGACCCGGGCCTTGGAGAGCCGGTGACCTTCACGGGCTATCTTGCTGCAAGCCAATTTTACACCGCCCACGACACGATGATGGGCGCTCGAGGACTTGATTTTGGCGTAACAACTGCCGTGGCCGTCCAGTCCATGCCCTTCAGCGACGCCGCTGGCGTGGTTGACGGCGACGGCGCCCGTATCGATGTCAAAGATTGGAGTTCACCCTTGAATCCTGACACGGGTGCTGGAAGCATTGACCTCGATGAACTCGACAGCGATGCCGATACAAAGTGGTTCATTCTGGGCTTGATTCCAAACTCCGAAAGCGTCCTGAGCGGCATGAAAGCCCTCAATGAATGGCACCAACCGGTGTCCATCCAAGGGTACTTGGTCTCGAAGTCCGGAAACGAAAGCAACCCAACGGGTTACCTCAAATCTTGGCATGCCACCAACAACGAGTGCTCACTCACCGTAAATTCGGGCAACAATCGGGAAGATCTGTACGTGCTGGTAAGCGGCATCGTCCTCGACGGTGCCACCGTCAGCGTCAATGGCGAGAGCGACGATGAATGGGTTCAAGGCAACGTCCCTCTTTTGGGACGCACCGGTTTTCTTCTGTTCTTCCTCGTTGGGGGCCTCGGCGGAGCAGCCGGCCTTTTTGTGGTCTCTCGGACCATGGTGATGCGCTCGGCAAGTCAATCCATGCAAACCCTCATCGGAGCCGAGGGAATGAAAAAGGCGGCGAGCGTCAAATCCGATGCAAAGGCGGCGAAAAAGGCCGGCATGGAATCGCCCACTGAGCGGCAGCAACGGATGGACAAGGAAAGTGCAAAGGCCGAGAAGGAAGCGAAAAAAGAGCGCCAAGCCACCCCTTCCGCTCCGGTGAAGGACGACAGCCCGCTCGGTGGGTTTGACCTTGACAGTGTGCTCGCGTCCACCTCAACCGCCTCTGGACCGGGAAGTTCTGCACCAACAGGACGAAAGAGTTCGGTTGTGGTCACGGAAGCCGCACAAGACATGGAACAACTCTCCGTACCCAGCCATGAATCTCCCCGTTCGTCTCCACCGGCTTCGGTTGGTGGGCAACAACGCTCAACACCACCAAGCTCGGGGCGGAGCAGCGGAGGGCCTCCTCAGCGCAGCGAAGCACCCAAAAGCAAGCCTCCCGTTCGACGGCGGAAAGCGGTGAAAAAGGAGGAGGTCGTTGAAGAACGCCCTGCACCTGTTGTGCATCACGAAGAAGAGGAGTTCTCCGACTTTTCGTTTTGAAGGGGTACGACGATATCCACGGCGTGTTTGAGAACCTCCATCGTGAGGGGGGTTGAGCCCAAATTCTCCCCGTCCACGTTGATGGCGGTGGGCTCGTCGGTGGAAATGGCCAGCGATGTGAAGCGGTGGTAATCCACTTTGGGATGGAAGACATGCCGGCCTTCGCTTTTTAGCATCCCAAACGCCTTCAAAATCTGGCTCCGTTTCATGCGCTTGAGCACCCCAATATCCATGGCGCCATCGTCGAGGGAAGCCCCTGGCGCCAAGGGGAGCAACGAGCCCCCAGTCTGACTGTTTTGAACGAGAAAGAGGGTAAAAGCATCGGTTACCGTCTGCTGGTTGATGGACAGGGTTGCCCTTCGTTTTCGATTGGCGAGGATGGCCAGCAAGATCCCCACATCGTAGCGAGCGGGGCCAAGCCAGCGCATGCGTTCGGCTTGAATGTTGGAATCAACGCCCAAACCCCAAGTCACCAGATTGTGACTGTAACGCACGATGCGTTCACCCTCGCTCCCCGGCAGCCCTTCGGTCAGTTCGACCTTCGCAAGATCAAGCGCCTGGATTTGCCCTGCCAGGAGGGCATCCACGGCATCTTCAACCGAAGCAAGACCCAGATCGTTGGCTTGAGAATTCCCTGTGCCAGCCGGAACAATGGCGAAGGTTTGACGCTGGTCAAGGTTCAACAACATGCGCCCCGAAATGACCTCGCACAATGTACCGTCCCCTCCAACCGCAACGATCGGTTCGTTCTCGCCCACAACCAAGGCAGAGGCTAAGGTCACCAAATGCCCACTGTAAGCCGATTGCGTGACCGACACCTCCACCCCTGCTTGTTCCAAACGGGTCTTCACCTGCTCTGCAATGGCAGCACCTTTGCGTTTCCCTGCGTACGGGTTCACCAAAAGGTGAACCTTTGCAGGCATGCCGCGCTGTTGTCCTGGCTGAGTGAAGATGGGAGCGAATTTTGGACGGTGAACGCCTTTTTTCTTCCGAAACGAGGCGTCTGGCTCAAATTCGAGGGCGGGGGGGAACCTTTCGTTGTGCGTGACCATGAGCAGGTGACTGGCTTTCGGCGCTTGAAGCCTTCTCTTTGGCGATTTGAGGACTTCATGGGAAGTGCATAAGAGTTATTCAATATGAATAAGATTGGTATATCCCGTCCGAAAACATACCACATCGCAAACCAAGAGGTCTTGAACCCAAGCCGTTTCGGCTGTTCGTGGACGAAGCGTGGAGCGGAGCAGACCATGGTTTCATGGAGCGTGCTTTGCTCGTCGCAGAACGTGGAAGGGGCAAGGTCAGCCCAAACCCTCTTGTGGGATGTGTGCTGGTGAAAAACGGCACCATCATTGCCGAAGGATGGCACGATCACCTCGGTGGTTTGCATGCAGAACAAATGGCCATTCACGATGCTGAAGAGAAAGGCAATTCCCCCAACGGCGCAACAGCCTACGTGACGCTCGAACCCTGCAACCATTTTGGACGGACACCGCCCTGCACGGAGGCCCTGATGTGGGCCGGTGTCAACGAAGTGGTCGTGGCTCACGCAGACCCCAACCCCACGGTTCGCGGGAACGGTTGCAGCGTGCTCAACCAAGCCGGCATTCCAACCCGAACGGGGCTGATGGAAAGCGAAGCGCGCGAGCAAATGCGGGCTTTTCTGCATTGGTGTGAACACCGCCGGCCGCTTGTCACGGTGAAGCTTGCCTTGGATGCCAACGGTTCGGTGGACGACCGAGCCGCTGAATCGCAACGTTTTACCTCCATGGGGTGCCTTGAGAAGGTTCACGAATTGCGACGGGATTGCGATGCTGTGCTGGTCGGTGTTGAAACGGTGAATCGAGACGACCCGTTGCTGACGGTGCGCATGGTTCCAACATCACGCCAACCCTTGCGGGTGGTTCTTGACCCGAATGGCAGGGTTAACCCCCAAGCCACCTTGCTCAAAGACGCTGAAGGCGTGATGTTGGTGCAGTCCGATTTCACGAATCTAACGTCGTTGCTCAATCAACTGGGCGACCAAAACATCCAGAGGGTGCTCGTTGAAGGCGGGCCCTCCACCGTCCATCGGTTTCTGGACGAACACTTGGTCGACGAGTTGTTTCTGGTTCACAGCGAGGCTGTGCACCGCCAACCCGTGCCCTCAAACCTCGACCATTCGGTGCTCTCAAAGGCAGGGTTGCGCCTTGCTGATGAGACCGTCTGGGGCGAGGAGCGCGTTGAGCATTTCGTCCGTGGCCGCTAGCGAACCGACAGGACCTCGTTCCAGCGGTGCGACGAACCTTTTCGGAAGAGCTGGTCGTGGAAGGCCCGTTGCTGCATGTGGACGCATCGTGCAAGACGCCCTCGGTGGTTGTAACACCCTTGGCGGGTATGAACCACAACCAGCAGGTCATCGAGCAAGAGGCGGGGGCCTGTGGGCGGGGGTGCGGCCTTTGAAACGCGCTCGGTCGTGCCGTCCCATTCAACGTCGCCCTGAGCCGGTGCATCCAGGATTTCATGCTCAAAGCGAACCGCCCCTTCCGCCAACTTCACGGGACGCCAAACATGGGGCACGCCGTTGTCCAACCATGTGCGAATCCGTTTCAATTGCTCCTTGGTTGCGAGACCCAAGACCGAGGCTTCCCACCACCCCGGTGTCCGAGCGAGCGTAACGTGGTGAATGCCGGGGTAGTCGTCACGAGGGTCAAGACCGTCCGCCCATGTTCTGCAGAGGTCTTCAAGCCGGACGGGAAGCAACGGCATAGCCGTCATGCCCATTTCTTGAAGGCGGTACGGATTGGCCAACTCCCCTTGAAGCAAAATTGGACGACGATGTTCAAGCGGCTCGGCTCCACACGACACCAAGACATCGTCCAAGAGACGCCCGTTCGCTTCGTAACCCCGAGCGTAGTCGATGACCGCGGATGAGTTCAATGGTTCAGCATCGGGCGTACGTTCTCCTCCAAAATCGAGGTTGACGACCGACGAGGGCGTGAACAGCACCGCTTGGCTAGGGAGGGGGAGTGGAGAATTGTTGGCCGCATAGGGCCACAGACGCGGCGAGATGCCTTCCATGCAGGTTGGTCAACACCGTGTGTTCATCAAGTTGCCTCAATGCGTGTACGTGGTCTCAAACAGACAGGAAGGGCACGTCACCTTGATCGGACGGACATCTGGTATGCCCAAAGCCACCCCACACCCCGAACAAAGAATGGCCTGGTTCACGCTGTCTCGGCGTTCGGCGGCTTCCCGCGTCGGGTCGTATTCAAATCGAAATTGGCTCTTGTCGACAACGTTCGGGGCGGATGGCCCCGAAGCGGCTTGAAGCCCTGGCACCTCCTTGTGGCTCGTGTCCCATCCGTTGGTGGGGCTCGAGGTCCCAGCCGCTTCGGGTGCGCTTACCGATGAGGAGGTCAAAGCCGCCATGGCCGCCCGAACCGAGGCTTCATCGATTCCGTAAACTCGGCAGACTCGGTCAATCTCGAGCATCTGGTCGTAGCCGTTCAAGGCTTTCAGGGCGGCGAGTTCCGCGGGTGGAACAGGGCTCATGCATCGGCGAGGTCGGCTTTTCCTTTTCTTAGTTGAGGGTCGGCGTTTCGTTCCCGTCGAAACGGCCCTTTCCACAATCCGGAAACTCAAGTCCGAATTAAGGAAGGGTTCAAAAGAGGTCGGCCGTCGGCCCCGGTTGAGGTACCATGACCAGTCGCCCCGGTTTTCGAAAGAGCGTGAACAACAAAAGGCGGTCCCGTGCGGTCAGGGCCATCGTTTGTGGCGAAGTCATGCAATCCGCCCATTCCCTGCTCGCAAGCGACTCCATGGCCAAGGTGCTCGAGGTCCTGACCAAACACAATTGGGACCACGTGTTCATCGTGGACGTGGACGACGTTCCACTCGGACGCATCCACGCGGTGGATGTCCTCAAGTCGGTCAGCCGAAAAGCGGTGAACCGTGACGTGGCTTGGATGCACACCGTTCCCGCCCAACAGATGCTGGTCAATCCGCCCCTCACTGTTCGAACCGGAACCCCTTTGCTGAAAGCTGGGGCCTTGATGCTCACCCATGACCTCAATCAATTGGCCGTTGTGGACGACGAAGGCGCCCTTGTCGGCGTGGTCGGTCACAACACGCTTGCACGGGTGCTTCCGCGCTTCGTTCTCTGATTAAATACCCCAATACCGGTCCGCTTGGGCTTGTTTTGCTTGCAGGGTTCGGACAACGGTGGTGACCATCCAAAGAGCGACCACCCAAATCAACGGCGTGGTGAGGTCGTTGAGAATCATCTCAACGCTGAATTCGTAGGACGTCCCGTTGAGCACGCGAATGGCAATGTCAAGCGCAGCGTTGAGGAAGGAATAGACGACCATACCAAAGACGCTCAGAACGATGAGGCTGCCTGAAAAGGAGCCTCGCTTCAAACGCAAAAGCATGAAGCCGGCGGTTGACGTCAGGAAAGCGATGACCGTCCATGCCAGAGAAGAGTGAATGACGCTGAGCCAGAGAACGGAGGGCGCATTGGCCGTCGCTTCTAGCAAGCCAAACGCTCGCCATCCTTCGGCAACCGCAAAGATGGCGCTGAAAAGCGTCGCCGTCCAAAGCAACGAGGAAAACATCGCTGCGTCAGCGTTCTCACGCATTTCTTGAATGACACGGTTCACCGTGGATTCGATACCTGCGCCCTTGCTGAAGATGTACAACCCGAGGACGAGCGGCAAAGCTCCAATGACGACACCCCCAATCTCGTTGGGGAGCATGATGCCCAGGCCGAGAATGGCCATGATGGCGCCGACTGGCACCATGATTTTTGAACGCCATTTCGGGTCATCAAGCGCCTTGACGATGTAGTAATACGTGCCTTCGATGCCTTTGGATTGACGAACCGTCACCCTTTCGATGTGGTCAATACGCACCTGGGAGGTGATGATAGGGAGGACGCTCTCGTCCTCCGCACCGTCTGTCACGAGGATGGCTTGGTCGGGCTGAAAGGCCGAGACGACCTCTTCAAGTTGGGCTGCAATGGCACGGTCGGAGCGCACACCAACCTTTTCGTCGCCCGTGAGAATGGTGATTTCAACTTCGTCTTCTTCGCCCTTTGTTTCCACGATGGCATCGTTTTGAGCCAACGCACCAAGGATGGCGTTCGTGTCGCTCTCCTCAGGGTCGGCAATGCCAAGTTTGAGCGCAGCGGTCAGAACATTTCGGCGGCCGACCACGGGACCTCGAATGGAGGTTTTGATGCCGAGATCGTTGTCCCGGTCAACGGTAATCACCAACGTTCGTGTCATGCTATCGCCCCCTTGGTGAGGCCACGGACCTCCTTTCATTCAAACCCTTGGGCGGATATCGCGCTTGTCGGGGCTGAGGCGCTCAGGGGGTGGCGAAGACGGACAGCAGAGGCGTCGTCTTGTCCTGGAAGCGGGTCGACCCAATCCGGGTCACCCGGAAGCACCATCCCAGCCCCCAAACCGACCAGACGTTCAGCGAGACGATGTTGGGTCGTGGACAACCGCTCCCATTGGTGGTCGGCATCTTGCCAGTCCCGCCATTGCCGCAGGCGACGAGAGGAGCGAACAAAGCGAGCGTACAGTTTCATGTGAGCGCGGGCGGTGAACGGCCAAAACAGCATGAAGAAGACAAAGGCCCCCAAGGGTGGCAACATCGTGACGTATTGGAGCGCTTGGTGCGAGGCCATCGCCATGGAGACCGGGCTGTTGGGGTCGAGAAGAACCCAAACAAGTCCAATCGTGAGCGACAACCACCACAGCGGGAAAACAAGCACCGAGGAGAGCACTTTGATGCTGCCTTGCAACGAATCGTCCACTTCAGCACGACGCGTGATTTTTTCGAGAAGGCTTTGGAATTTGTACGGCAGGTAATTCCCAAGGATGGCTCCCCACGTGACCAGCCCAAACATCCAGACCACCGCCCAAATCCACGACCCAACCAAGCGAGCGAATTGGCTCAACGTCAACCGGTCAGGGCGAGCATCTACATCGTGTGGCCTCAAATGGCGACGGTCCAATTCGTCAAAGTGGGACTCGCAATCGTTCACCAACTCATCGGCCGCTTCAGCGTCGTGCTCAGCCATGTATTCCCACCCCGCACGTAGACGACGTGCGCCAAGAACCGCCTCAGCGTAGGAGGAAGGGTGAGGGTCTTCGCCCGATTGACGTCGCTTTTCTGCTTCGACGACGCTCCGGGCTTTCCAAATCAATGTCCGTTCTCTCCAGGACGATTTCGCTAAATTGGCCCGTTGGAGCTCCACGCCAATGGCAGAAGTCAGGTTGTTGACCCATGCCTTTTCGGCGACCTCATCCCCTTTGGGAGGTGGGTCGGGGGGCGTCATGCTGCGCTCGAGCACGATGGCAGCGCGTTCGCGAAAACGACTGGAATTCGAATAATGCAACCCAACAGGTACCAATCGCGGAGGGGGGTGACCTTGTTCTTGCGCCACACGAAGAGCTGCAAGGAAAAGCCGGGCGGCTCCTGAACGGACGGATTGCACCGTCGCTTCGGCGTGGGTTTGCTCCTCGGGAAACATCAAGACGCAGCCACCGCGCGCCAAATGTTTCCCCGTTGAAGAAAGAACGGCGGAGGAAGTTGCAGAAGACGAACGACGGCTGAACGGTGCACCGGCAGCGGTCAACGGGACGACCCCCGCAGCACGAAACGGGAGGCTGATGAAAGGAATTTTGAACAAACGGTGACTGACCAGCGTGGTGACGCGCTGGGGTAACTTGGCCGTCATCAACATCGGGTCGATCAAGCCGTTTGGATGCCAGGAAATGAACAGAACGCCGGCCTCGTCGTCAAGAAATTCATCGTCAACGACGTTCACTTCCCGAAACCAGATGCTCGTCAGGAACCGGAAGAAGGCACGAAAGAACCGGTAGGACACCCTTTTCACCGTTTCAGAAAGCGAACGGCGTGGCGACCCCACCATGATGGTGCACTTCCCCTCCGATTCTTAGCACCATGCCCGTTAAGGGGGTGATGGAGAGGGGGTTTCGTCAGGTGCTGAGTCCGTTGGCTTTGGTTCTGCTGGAGCCGTCAAGCGGCGCCAGCGTTGGGTGGCGCGGATGTATTTCAGCGGGTGATCCATCCAAGATTGGTCGCACGTACGGTTGTCACCGGGAAGGACGGGGCAATTGTGGTTCACCTTCAATTTCCCGCACCCTGCGGGCGTGTACTCGTGCTGGTAGACGTGCTGCACCTGATACGAAGTCGTTGCCTCGCTGAAGTCCGGCGCACCTCTGAAGAAGCCCACACAGGCTTCCTGAGGAAGCGCGAGGGTTGCGGCCATCGACGCCAAGAACAGGCGGCCAAAATGGTTCACGTTCACGCCACTGGACAAATCGGCGATGATCTTTTGCATGCAGGGTGGCCAATCGCTTTCCTCTGCGCCGACCAAGGCGATGGCTTCGCTGGCTTTGTTCGCCATCAGATTTCGAACCATGCCCAACGGTTCCGCCAAACGAACAGCAAGGTCCGTCGTGACTTCGGACATTTTCTCCAAGGCATCCGCCTCAATCCCGGATTTTATCCGCTCCCGCAAAAGCCGAGCGAGCTTTGCCGAAGAAGCGTATTGGCGCTCATCGTGAAGCTTGACCCACCCCGCTTCGACATCAACGTTGGGCAAACGCCACCGCTGACCGGTGATGCGTGGGCAAATTTCCACAAAATCCGCAAGCCCAATTCTCCATACGGTTGAGCGTTGTTGCCGTAATTCCCGCATCCCCATTGACGAGGAGGCCCGGACGCCCGTCGTTAAATCCGAAACCGGTTCGATTTCAGTAACGTACGTTCGGGCGATGGTTTCGAGGTTCACGCTGTCCTGAATCAACAATTGTTCAGCCCGTGCTGCCTCGGCCTGCGCCCAGCGAGCAATGAGCCGTTCATCCTCGCTTGCACACATGACCAAGCGAGCGTAATAGAAGGAAAAGGCTTCAACCAACCGTCCCTCTTCGGTGTGAATGTCTCCGCCGATCACCTGAACCCCGTCTTTGGATTGGACCGAGTCAATCAGTCGAATGCGGGCACGTTGGCGTGCCTTTTCCATCCAAGGGCCGTCAAGGAGTTCGTTGAGGTCGATGTTGTGCGTCACGGCCATCGTTCGAATCCACGACGTGGCCTGGGGCAAGAAGGGGTAGCGGGCCAAGGTCACCTCGTCCACGACCTCAGGGGGGGAGGTGGGGACGGGCATGATGGTGCTTGAACGCCACGGATTATGAAGTTCAACGTCGGTTGAATTGATGGCCCCTCTGCCCCTCCGCGGCCCATGGATGGTCAGCTTCATGACGACCTCGTCGGCATTCAAGACGAGGTGCGTCGCCATTTTGGCTGGGAGCATGAGCACGATGCACGGAGTGCGGTGGACCTTCGCGATGCCTGCGAAGCGCACCCTGATGCTGAGGCCTTCGCTTGGTCTCGGAAGGCTCGCTTTGCCACCCTGACGCACCTCAAAGACCTCGTCACTACGGCGAAGTTGGTGGTGCTGGTTGGGGCGGCGGCGCTGCGCGAAGAGGTGGCACGCTCGTGGCCAGATGGCACCGTTTTTGTTGCGGCTGACGGGGCAGTTGGGGCCTGCTTAGGCCTCGTTACACCGGTTTGTGTTGTCACCGACCTTGACGGAGGTGAGCACTTGGCGGCAGCCGTGGAGGCGGGCGTTCCCCTGGTGGTCCATGCCCATGGCGATAACCGTACCACGTGGGAAAGGTTGCTTGCCCATTGGACCTCAACGCCGCCTCGGATGGTCTTGACCCACCAAAGCCGGAACCCTCTCGAAGGCATGGTGAACCCTGGCGGTTTTACCGACGGCGACCGAGCGGCATGTCTGGTGCGTTGGCTGGGCGTTGAGAACAGCAACGTGGTCTACCTTGGCTTTTCCACCGAACGGGTTGGCCCATGGTCGGGAGTCACGAACCCCGAGCGGAAATTGGAAAAATTGCGCTGGATGGCGAAAGTGTTGGATATGCTTTCGCCTGCGTGGCGCGAAAAGGTTTCAGAACATGGAAATCAGAAGGAAAACGAAACACAGGCATAAGAAGTTGGAGTCAAGACAGACACCATGCCTTCGGCACGTGGATGGGTCAACCCCGTGCTGTGGGTGGTCGCCCTGGTGCTCATCAATGCTCTTTGGAGCAACGTGTCTCGGCAACAAGCACCCAACGAAGTGAACGGGTTGGACCGCTTTGAACCCTTTCGCACGGTGACGGTGGCTTCGGTCTTCGGCTCAGAAAACGCCCTCCCAGCCACCTTTTCAGCCGAGTTTACCAGCACCAGCCTCGAACAGGCCAACGTCAGTTTCGCCATCAAAAAAGACAACGCCTCGGTTGTGCACACTTGGTCGGGATTTCTGACGGACACGCCTCCGGTGTGGGAAGGTACCTTGGCGCCGGGAACGTACACGGTGGTCACCGAGGTGGAACAGGGCGTGGATGTGGAACAGGTGCTGATGTTGGAACCCTTTGACGCCATCCGCATCCAGGGCCACGCGGTGTTGAGCGTCTTGTTGGTCGTTCTGGCCTTCGCAGAGCAAGGTATTCGAGCCTTTATCGCCGCACGAACACCCCCGGCGGACCGCCAACCAAAGGAGGTTGCCCCTTTCAAACGGCCCTCGTTCTCGCAGGAAGAAGAACATCTCTTGGACGCCGAAGCATCGCCCTGGCGTTCACCACGTACACCTTTAGAGGAAATCGGCAAGTGAAAGCTGCTTCGCTCGGTCGTTGTTGAAGAGAGAATCAACGCTGGTGGCCAGCCACTCTGCGTTCTGCCGGGTATACAGGTCCACCCCGTAGTGATCCATGACAAACTGCATGACTTCGATGTATTTTCGCACGGCACCCTCCGAGACCGTGAGCGCCAGGTTGCCGTTGCACAAACCGCCTTCAGGAGCGGCGACGCCCATGCTGGACAAGCCACGACCGACCTCTTTTTTCGGCTGGATACAACTCCCCGACAAGGGCATTCGACGGTAGGAATGAGCGCATTTCAAGCACCGAACCTTTTGGCGACCGTAGGCGTTGAGGTTGCCTCGCAAATCGGGCAAGAAATGCGAACGAACCACGCTCGAGGCGACTTGCCGCACGTTCACGCCCCGGAGGCGTTGCCCAAGGGCCAACTGACCGTTCATTTTGTCGATCATCGTCTCCAGTGTCTTGTAAGCAGACAGAGCCGGTCCTTGGTCCAACGAAGCGCAGTCGTGCGTGAACCCGTACCCGCGAACCGCAGCCACCGTGCCCAGCCTGCGTTCCACGAAATCCATCCGATTCTGGACTTCTTTCGGGTGAGGTTGGTCCAAGGTGGCTTCGTAGAAATCGCGCTCGTAAAACCATCCAGCATCAACGTTGAGCGCCTCTTTGTCGACCTCCGTTGGATTCAGCCGCGTGGTCAACACCAAAGGAGCGTCCATTTGACCGCCTCGGTTGGCCGGGAGGATGTCGCGACTGAAATTCAGCAACCCGTCCATGAGCAGCATGATGGCATCCTCGTCGCCGTCGCAATTTCGACGCTTGGCGGCGTGGAAGAGCGGGTGGGCGTAGCCGCCCGAACAGTCGGCCCAGCCGATGATGCGAGAGAGAACACCCCCGCTGGTGTGCGGAGCAAGGGCACAGATCAAATGCCCGACAAGGTCGTTTTCCGATTCGGCGTTGTAGTACGGCTCCATGCCGTAAAACCGGACGAGGAGTTCATCGATGTACTTCGCCGTGCGGAGAAGGAAATCGCCGGCTCCCTTGGCCACGATGAAGTCTTGAGGATAGAGTTCGAGCACCTGCTCGTCGTCTTCGAGGGGGGCTCCGGTAAAGTCGTGGGTGTAGCCCAATCCGACGAGGGTTTTCCACGGCACGCCGATTTCACGGGGTCGGAAATGCGTCACTGGAACGTCGCTCATGTCGTAACGTACCGTTCCGTCTCGAAAAACGGGGAGTTCGTGACGTGCTCGCAAAATGCCTTTTTCGATGGCCTCGGGCGTCTGGTTTTGACTGTTCAATTTCTTCATGCATTTGACTTGTGCCGGCAGCCGGTCAATGCCGAGGCGGATACGAGCATCTTCGACCATGTCGTTGAGGCGAACCGATTGAATTTCACCACGGCGACGTGCGGTGGAAGTTGAAGCATCCGCTTCGGTACGACCGCCGCACACCTCACCGGCTTTCCCTTCGCCGAACTCGTCCTCGTTTCGGTGGTGGCAACGCAGGTACGGGGAGGGGCGGGCGCACACGGAACAGGTGCGTTTTCCGAGTTGAACGCGAATGGTTCGCTTGTCGACGGCGTTGTGCAGCAAGCGTTGATTTCCACCGTTCAGTTCGATAGGGAACAAGGAGTGGGTCATCGGGTTCATCACACGAGGTGCGGCTTTCTCTGGCCGCCCCATTCGGCATCCAACACGAACAGGGGCGCTGTGCTCCCAACGCAAGTCGGAGAGTTTTCGGACGAGCACCGTGATGCCGTGAATTGCATGCTCGTCCTCGAGTTGTTGGGCGTGAAGGTAGGCAGCGGGGTCCTTGGGCCCTTCGTCGGGAATGGAGGCCGCTGCTTCGCGACCAACTTTGTCGGTCTCTGCGATGCCCAAGCCGCGTTGCCGTGCGCCTGTTTCAGCGGCGATTCGGATGCTGGCACGCTCCGCCTCAAGGTCACGTTTGCGTTGACGCTCCTCATCGAGCACGGTTTTTGCTTGGGCAAGGGCTCGCATACGGTCTGCCGTCATGCTTTCGGCATTCCGGACGCGAACGGGAGTGGCTCCGTTGAAGGTGAAACCAAGACCTTCGAGCAGCGCCTCCCAACCCGCCAAGACCACCAGGTCGTCGCCGTCGTGAGCGTGAGGAAGGCCGAGCAGCATCAACGATGCTTTTGCCATGCCGTGTTGGTGAAGGGCCCACCCCTCCGGCAGCGTTGATTCAAGCACGGGGGGATGAGGGAGGTGTTCGGTCCCGGGCAAGGCCATCTCCTCGAGCGGAGGCAGCACCTCAGGTTCCAATTCGTCCATGCGTTTGGGTGACCATCCCCTTGCACCGCCTTTGAGACGGAGCTGCCGTTCCCCTTTCGCTGGGAGGGCCCCTTGAAGGTGGACGGTGTTCGGAGCGACCGCTGAGAAGGTGTTTGATGCCTCAATGGACGCCGACTCGAGAAGGTTGAGGACGCTGGGCATCCATTCGATGGGGAGGTCCTTGAACCAGGGGTTATGGGGCGGAGCGAGCGAGGTAGCAAAACGTTTGGCAACGCCGCTGGCTTGTTCCCAGGTGAGTTTCTGCGCCCGTAAGCATGAATGCCAGCGGCAACGGACCCAAAATTGGGCATTGGGCTCATCGGCTTCTGCGGGTTGAAGCCCCGGTAACCCTTCGGGCCAAGCGGCACGTTCGCCACCCATCAAGGCGAGGAAATCTTCCATATCCTTGGGCGTGGTCAAGGCTTCCAAGAGGTCGCTTGCCCACCAGTCCATCGTGTAGCCGGAAGGCACCAAAGCCTTGTTGTTTTCAAGAAATTCACCGTACCCGATGACCAACTCACCGTTGTCCCAGATGTTCTTGACACGAGGGCGCAACGCCGCATAGGATGCAGGGTCATCAATGCGCAAGAAACGCCCGTCGTCAAGCACCACCCACGGCCCTTCCGCTTCGTCGCATGGCGTGATGGCGCAGGCCTTCCCGGGGCGTTCAATTTTCATCTGCGTACCGATGGTGATGAAGTCGTCAAGGGCGAGCATGGAGGTGGTGTTGCATGAGGCAGCGGCAAGCCCCGAAGGTCGCGCCCGTCCGTAACGAAGGCGGAACCCTCCGGGCTGTAGGGGCCCGCCGAAGACCGGACGCCCTGCGATGATATCGTTCATAAATTTGGTAATCGGCTGGATTTGCTTGCTCCGAAAGCTTTCGCGATCGGTCTCGCCTTTTTCTTTGCCACGAGCGGCGAATTTGGTGATAAATTCCCAGCCGGGGAGGTTCAAGCGTTCCGTGTGTTTCTGAATCTTGGGCGCTTTCAGGCACATGCCCTCACCGATCACCAGCAGAACACCTCCCCGAATACGCGCTTCATCGATGTTCCTGACGTTGCCGTAGCCGGCGCATTCGATGCGCTCGGTTGATTCGCCGTTGATCATCACCGGACAAGCCCGTACGATTTCATCAATTTCGGGAGGCGAGGGGCGGTACTGGAGGTTGCCCCGATAAAGACCGAATTCTTCCTTCACCCGTTCGACCTCAGGGTCGGTGGGCTGGTAGTGGCCGACGTTCAATTCACGCCGAATCATATCGGCAATCAAAACGGCGAGGGCTTGTGCGGTTCCTCCTGCTGCACGGATGGGGCCAGCAAAATGAACGGAGACGAACTGAGAGCCGTCGATGTTGTTCAACAACCGCACTTCACTGATGCCTTCCAGAGGAGCGACCAAGACGGCCTCGGTCAAGACAGCGAGGCCAACCCGGAGGCCCACGTCAATGGATTTTTCGAGGTCGTAGCCCTTTTCTCGGAACCCCCGCGAGACGGACTGCGCAATCATGATCGAGGTGGTCTCGCGGTCATGCTCCTCCAGCAGGGCCCGAATGTCATCAGCGACCGGATAACCGTCAAGATGCTCGATGAGCAATTTCTCGGTGCGGCCCGCCAAGTCCGAAGCCCTTGGAATCTCCACCCGAGGTTTGTGGTCAAACCCGAGAGCACGGGCGCGTTCGGCTATCCTGTAGGCGTCGTCTGCGCGTTCGTCCAGCCAGAGGTGATAGCGTTCCATTTCAGCCTCGAGGCGCGCCAAATCAAGCCCGAGCAACGGATTCAACTCTCCCAATTCGGTACGAGCCGGCTTTGCACCCATGGTCAGTCGTGAAAATGAGGGAGGCGACCCTATATCATCCGCGCGGTGGGTTTTGCTGAACCGAAGAGGAGGGGCTTGGAAGGAAAGTTCATGTCATGCGCTTCCGAGAAGGATGCATGGCCGTTGACCCTTCCGTCCGTGGACACGCTCAGTGGACTCGATTGGCGAGTTTGGTGCATGAATTGGCCTTTCTTGACGGAGGCCATGACGAGGCATTTACGCTCGCCAGCGGACGGCATTCACGGTGGTTTTTTGACACCAAGCCCGTCATGATGCATCCCGAGGCGGGGCGCATTTTGGGCACCCTCTTGACCATGCGATCTGAGGCGATGGGGGCCACGTTTGTCGGCGGCCTTGAACTCGGGGCGGTCCCGCTCACCGCCTTGGTGGTAGCGGCAGCCCCGGACCACATACGCGGCTTCATGGTCCGAAAGGAGCCGAAAGGGCGCGGGGGGCGCAAAACCAACAACCCGCCTGGGATTGAAGGCTCCTCTCTGGACGGCGGAGGCGATGTGATCATCGTGGAAGATGTCACCACCACCGGAGGCTCTTCGATCGTCGCCGTGGAACGCATTCACGCCGAAACCGAGTGTCGCGTGGTCGGCGTCATCAGCATTCTTGACAGGGAAGAGGGCGCCGAGGCGGCGTTTGAAGCGGCCGGCATTCATTTTGAATCCTTACTCACGCGCTCTGACATCGTGAATCTTTGACGGAGGCGAGTGGATGCACACGACCCTCAACCCCGGCGAGGTGGAGAAGGCCGGTCTGGTTGAACAGGCCCAAGACCCCACGGCACCGGAGGGCCTGCTCTTTCACCACGCCATTGAAGGAAAACCGCTTGCAACGCCATGGCAGGTCGCCGTGCTGCGAGCCGCACTTCTCGCCCAACAGCCGCTCCCGGACGACGGTCTTCTGCTCGATTGTGCTTGTGGAAGCGGCATTCAGTTGGCGGCGTATGCCTCCTCCCTGCATCGACCCGTGCTCGGGGTTGAATTGGAACCTTCCCGGGCCCATGCCGCCGCCTTCAACCTGCAAACGGTCGCCGCACATCACGCAGCTCACCAAGAGGCGTGGTTTGCAGAGAGCCGCATCGTCGCCGGAGACGGGACGGATGCCGAGGGGGTGCTCCGTGCAAGCGGTGCGGGTCACGCCCTCACTTTTCTTCACCTCGATCCCGCCCGACCGCGCAACAGTCGCACCCACGCGCTCGACGAGATGCAGCCTCCACTGCACGAGGTTTTGGAGGCATGGGCACCTCATTTCTCCGAGCAACCTGCTTTTGTTTTGGACCTCTCACCGAGGCTCACCGATGGTCAGCGTGGTGAGGTCGAGGCCATGGTTGACCGTCTTTGGCCCGGCCTTGAGCGAACCTGGGAATGGACCTCAAGAGGGCGTGGACGCGTGGACAGGTTGGCGCTCTGGGCAGGCCTTGTCGCCGAAAACAGTGTCCTCCGCAGGTTCGTTCGCGTGCCGCCAACCTTGGGGCAGGACCCGTTGATTTTGAGAACGGGCGAGCCTCCCGAGGCGCTCTCGGTTCACCTTCAACCTCCAAAACGCGGTGAATTTGTTACCCTGGTTGACGCAGCGTTGGTCGAAAGCGGCCTCGTGGCCTCGTGGTTGCCCACGGTTTCAAAGGATCACGCCTTCCGTTGGGCGGTGCTTGAGGGGCGGCGCCCTCAAGTCCATCACGATCACGCCCTGCGGTTGAGCGAACAGCAGCAAGCCATGGTGCAAGCGACGGGGCGCGTGGTGGACTTGCTGACCCATGACCTCGACGAAAGCACCATCGACAACGTGGTCGAGCGCGCTTTGGAACACAAATTCTGCTCGGTGAAACTTCGGCTCGACCTCGACCCTGCCCTTCAACCCGTTTTGCAAGGCTCCCTGGACCGGCAATTGCGGCGACGTCACGGGACGCGGGAGGGTTTCCTGACCCGGCATCCCAACGGGCACACCCTCCTGCTGTGCGTTTCGGCCTTTGACCCCGTCGAAGATGGGAGTCGCTAAAAGCACCGTTTCGCGGCTCAGTGGCGCGAACTCCATCATCGCGGTCTTGATATATGGGGGGTTGGTCGGAGGGATGCTTGACACTGCGTGTGTTAACGTACAGGTGAACACGATGGCACGACCGAAGGATGAGGACCTTGGTGACGATTTTTCATACATTCTGCGCATGGCCGACACGGACATGGACGGGTTGAAACCCTTGGCCACGGCATTGACCTCGGTCAAAGGCGTCGGTGCTCGTACCGCCGTTCAAATTTGCAAGAACACAGGCTTTGACCCCTATGCACTCGCCGGCTACCTCTCCACCGAGCAGCAGGAAGAACTCCGCCTCGCTATCGAATCCTACGCAGAAAACGTTCCCGAATGGATGCTCAACCGTCAGCGAGACCTTGAATCAGGGTACGACGTTCACGTCACCGGCCAGCAAGTTCGGTTCAGCCTCAAAGACGACATTGACCGCCTCAGGACCATGAAGTGCTACCGTGGCATTCGCCACGCATCGGGCAACAAAGTTCGTGGTCAGCGCGGCCGCTCCAACGGCCGTGGCGGATTGACCCTTGGTGTAAGCCGAAAGAAGTGATGAGAGGGATTGAGCATGGGAGAACCAAAGTTTTCACGACCCAAATACGACACGCCCTCCCACCCTTGGAAGGCTGACCGGATTGAAGAAGAGCACGCCATTCAGGCGAATCACGGGCTCAAGAACATGAAGGAGATTTGGAAGGCCAAATCCCAACTCCGACGCCACCGACGCCAAGCCATGCGCCTCATCGGAAACATCGACACGACCGAAGGCCACGGCAAGCGAGAGCGCGAGGACCTGCTTCGCTCGCTCCATCGCAAGGGGCTCATCCCTTCCGACGCTGACCTCGGCGATGTGCTGTCGCTCTCAACCGAAGATGTGCTCAACCGACGCCTTCAAGCCCAAGTGTATTACAAAGGACTCGCTTGCACCATGAAGCAAGCTCGGCAATTGGTCACGCACGGTCAAATCTGCATCGGTGAACAAAAGATCACCATTCCCTCCTACGCCGTGAGCAAGGATGAGGAAGCCGAACTTCGCTATCACCCAAGTTCCTCGTTGAACGACCCGAACCACCCCATCCGCAAAGCCATTGAAGGCGTGCGAGAGAAGGCAGAATACGAAGACGGCGAGGTGGACCCCGAGGCCACTCCTGAATTTGCTGAAGAAGTTCGTGAGGCTGGAGAAGCCTCCACCGCTGCCATTGAAGGGGGCGATGAGTGATGTCCCGCAAAGCCGTTGTCAACATTTACAGTTCGAAGAACAACATCCTGATGACCGCGACCGATTTGACGGGAGCTGAAACCATTTCCACCTGCAACGGTGGTGAAGTGGTCAAGTCCGGCAAGGACAAGGGTAGCCAATTTGCCGCCACTCGAGCCGGCGAACGGATGGCCGATGCCCTGAAAGAGAAAGAATTCACCGAAATCGTCGTGAAATTCCGAGCACCTGGTGGAAACCGCTCCATCCGTGCTCCTCAAGCAACCGCAGCCATCCGAGCCCTCACCCGTGCTGGCATGACCGTCAGCCGCATCGTCGATGTCACCCCCATCGCTCACGATGGAACCAAGAAGAAAGGTGGCCGCCGAGGCCGTCGTGTTTGAAGACTGGTGATGACCATGAAGACTGAAATCGTAGAAGGTTGGCCCCAAGGCCACGAAATCCGCATCCTCATCAGCGACACTGACGCTTCTCAAGTGAACGCCATTCGCCGAGCACTGATTGCTGATGTCCCCAAACTTGCCATCACCCGCGTTGACTTCTCCCAGGGCGTCACGCAGGACAACAAAGGCGAAGTCGTCGAATCCGTGAACGTCCTTCCCGATGAAGTCCTCGCTCATCGCTTGGCCATGATCCCTATTCCCACCAACCTCGACGAGGGACTTGTGTTCCCCGATGCCTGCGAAAACTGCAAGGACGTCGTTGAGAAGGACAAGGGTTGCCCTATGTGCCAAGTCTTGTTCACGCTCTCCGCTCGTGGCCCCTCCTCCGATTCTGAAGAGGAATTCAAAACCGTTTTTGCCCGTGACATCACCACCATTTCAGACCCGGTCTTTGACATTCGAGAAGAGCACAAGGACATCCCACTCACCGTCTTGGCCAAGGGTCAATTCTTGGAGTTTTACGCCTTCGCCGTTTTGGGCCGAGGTCGCGACCACGCCAAGTGGTCCCCGGTCGCTGCGGTTGGATTCCGACCCCAGTGCGAGGCTGTTCTTCACAATCTCAAGAAGGCCGAAACCTTGTTCAAACTCGGTTTGACCACCACCGACGGAAAAGCCATCGACGCCAAGCTGTTCGGCAAGGACAAGAAAGTCACCAACATCAACCACGTGATGGACCTTGAGAAGGCCCTCCACCAGGTCGGAGAAGGAACCGGCCGAGAAGACGACTTTGACGGAGCCATCACCCTCGAACCCGTTGACGGCGCTTACGTGTTCTCCTACGAAACCGACGGCGCCCTTGACCCTGTGACGGCGTTCAACATGGCCCTCAACGAGTTGAGTCAACGCTTCGTCAATTTGAGTGAAGATGTCGCTTCTGCTTTGGCTTGAAAGTCCAAAGAGCACACTTCATCAGCCCCGCCTACGTGGGGAGGACGATGCCTACGACCGTTGAAGCCTCGTGCGGCGGTCACATCACCCTTCTTTTCTCCATCGATAAATCTGCTCGACTCAAACGGAGTCAGGGCAGCAGAGGAGCTGGTTTCACCGTTCGGCACGGCGTCAAGGTGCGCCTCCGCCTCATGACCGACAATCTCACGGCGCCCAAGCGGTTCATGGCTGGCGTGGAACCCGATCCTCGTGCTCCCGAACCCAACAACGATCTCTCAACGGTGCATGTGGAAGATGCAAACGGAAAGGTGAGAACTGATGGGGCGCTCTACTTCGACTTCATTCAAGCATGTCGCGATGCGACGTTGTTGCGAAAGCACGAGTACGTCGCCGTGGACGTGAAGTTGGAATGCCCGACGAGCCAAGGTTTTGGCATGTCCGCAGCGGGTTTGATGGCGCTTGGACGCGCCCTTCACGCCGCCACCCAAAGGGGAACGGTTGTTCAATACGAAAAATTGGCTCACCGGATTGAGCGAGAGCATGGAGCCGGCTTAGGCGACGTGTTGGGTTTGTCCGTTGGCGGTGTGGAACTCCGTAGACAACCAGGGGCCCCGGGCTGGCCGGGCCAAGCGACGAGTTTTGAATTCAATTCGCTCATCTTGTTGGTGTGGGACGCTGCCGAGGAACGCCATACCTCCCTCTACATCGACGACCCAAACTGGCAGGCCACCATCACCAAAGCGGGTGAAGAGAACCTCGCACAACTTTGTGTTGGAAACTGGACCAAAGAACGCTGGCCTGAAGTGCTGGAAGCCTCAAAGAAGTTTGCCGATGCATCGGGCATGCTCGATGAACCGGAACGCGCTGCCGTGCACGATGCAGTCGTGAGCGTTGTTGGTCAAGCCGCCCTTCAATCAACCTGCGCTGTGCGTTTGTGCATGCTGGGCAGTTCGGTCGCTGTGGTCCCTCGCCGTGTAGACCGCCTTCCCACGGAGGAAAACCTCGAGGAACTGGCTTCGCAACTGAAAGAACTCGGGTTGAACACGATGATGACGTCGCTGGCCCCGGTCACGACTCGGGGTTGAGGCGCGAGAGGTCGATGGGACCAGCATCCAACATCAAGACGCCTGGCATGTACAGGTTGTCACAAAACCCGTGACGAAACATGATTGCTCCCGAGCCCCAAGCGTCGATGTAGCGGTTCATTTGTTTCTTCATTTTCTTGCGTTGAAATTCAACGTCGGCGCCGTAAAAGTGCTTTGCATCAATCCATGCGACCGGTTGACCGTTGATGTAAACATGGTCGAGGAACAACAAATCTGGCGTCCGAACAGGACGCCCCAGAGCCTCGGACTGTTCCTTCACCATCTCGGGTTGGCGTCGAAGCCGAATCCCCTGCGCCTCAAACCAATCTGCAAGAATGTCCTCAAACAAGTCGGCTTTGAGTTGGGTCTCCGATTGATCAACGCTCGCCACACGGTCAACCGCTTCAGCTTCCTCAAACTCACGCCGTTCTCGCTCCTTCAATTTGCTTGGGTTTCGGAGACGTTCTTTGATTTGACTTTTCGACCATCCGTTGGCCTCCAAGACGGCCCGGAAAAGGTTCATCGGAGAGAAGTCATGCTCCTTGGAGAGTTCAATGACCGACGAACCGTTGCGGTATTGTTGCGCTATGGCGCGGGCTTTGCGCTTCAGTTTGTGGTGCGAATAGACCGTTTTCTGTTGCAGCAAGGCCGACCTCAAAGACAGGGCTTGGTCAACCGTCATGGCTTCCGAGACCACCTTTTCGGCAATTTCGTCCACTCGCTCATCGGCCAACCACCCGTATTCGCCGCGTTTGACAACCCAACCTGCCACCTTTTCTTCGGCCTTCAAGGGGACGGGGTTGACCTCCCATTGAAGGTGGAAGGTGCGGGGCGCCTCCATCTCCTTTGGAAGGGCCATGGGCAACGGATCGAGATCAAAGCGAGCCTCTGCTCGTTCGTTCATGACCCGAACCTCTTCGCGAGATCTCTCCTCTTGGTGCTCCCGTTTTGGCCCACCGTAACGTCGTGAGTTTGAACTCGGAGAGCGACGCCGTTGGTGACGGCGCCCTCGGCCTTCTGAACCACCCATGGTCACCAACCGCGGGTGACACTCAATGAAGACTCCCCCCTTCTTGCGCACACGCAGCCGCGCGGGAGGTTCTTATGGACGACATCCATCCACAACCATGCGCATCACGCTCGTGCACGCTCTCCTGACCGCCCTCATGCTGGCGGGCTCGACCTTCCCGTTGATGATGCCACCCGACCCCATTTTGGAGCAACCTGAACCCGTTGGCTTCACCACAACGGCCAACACCACCGGCTGGTTGGCCAGTGCCGGGGGAAGCTCAAGCGAATTCATCAACGCCCTTCTGCCGTTGAACGACGGGGGCATCGTGGTCGCCGGTTCATTTGAGCAAAACATCGAGTTTAACGGTGATGTCATCGGTTATTCCAGCGACGATTCAAACTTTGGCATCGACTTTTTCATCGGATGGGTCGCCGCGAACGGCACGTGGTCCAACACCACCAACGGCAGCAGCGAAGGCGTGGACAGCATCAACGCCATGGCAGCGCTCAGCGACGGCACGGTGGTTCTGGCGGGCACGTATTGCGACATGACCTTCTCTACGCCGTGCAACATGACACTGGGCGATTTGGACCCCATCGCCAAAGCGTCCGACGAGCATGAAAACGCTGCTTTCCTTGCTGCCATGACGCCTCAAGGCGAATGGTTGTGGGCAAAATCGTTCTCCAACGATTTCCAAGTCGGTATCGTGGACCTTCTGGTCACCCAAAGCGATGAAATCCATCTCGCACTGCTTCACCGGGGCGAATTGATGTTTGAAAACGATACATCGCTCGCCAGCAACAACGAAGAAGCCGTGGCGTTGGCGATGATGAACGCCTACGGCGACCATCTCGCTGTCAAAACGGTCTTCTCAACCAACGCCTTGGACACGTCGGGGAAGCTGTGCAAGGACGGGGACGGAAGAACCTATTTCGCCACATCGTTCTTTGACAAGGTGAACTTTGACGAGCAGGAAATCATCGGTTACGGAAGTCTTGACATCGCCGTCGCACACTACACGACAGGTGGATGGAACTGGGTTGCCCACGCCGGAGGTTCCAGCGACAACACCGTCGTCGACTGCACCGGTCGCACCTCAGGCGGCGTCGCCGTCGTCGGTGATTACTTGGAGAACATGAGTTTTGGAGATGTCGACATCGCCGATGCCGTGTGGTTTGATTTCTACGAAGCGCACCTCTCCTCTGACGGAGAATGGCTGCACGCTTCCGGCTTCGGTGGAGACGGTGTTGACCGTATCAAGAGCATTGAGATCACAGCCCAAGGCAACTCCATTCTGCTCGGTGAGACCAGCACCGACCTCACGCTGGGCGAATTTACGCTGACGGACCTTGACGGCATGAACGACGGGAACCACCTCGACCTTTTCTTGGCCCAACGCCAAGAGAACGCCGCCTGGGATTGGGCCATATCAGGGGGGGGCAGCGGCAACGACCGGCCCACCAGCCTCACCCTTTCCGCCACCGGCGCTCCTGTGGTTGCCTTCATTTCCAACAGCGATGGTGTGTACGGGCCGCATGCCTTTGACCAACGAAATCAGCTGGATATTGGGGTTTGGATGTACGAAACCGACTTGGATTTTGACGGTGTTCTTGACGGCGTGGACAATTGTCCAAAACTCGCCAATGTTGACCAAATCAATCACGACGGGGATGCCTACGGGGACCTTTGTGACGACGACGACGACAACGATGGCGTGGACGATGTCCTCGATGACTGCCCTTACGGCGATGTTGGCTGGCAAGCCAATGCCAACGCCGACCACGACGGCGATGGGTGCAGGGACCTCACCGAAGACTTGGACGATGATGAAGACGGCGTCTTCGACACCAACGACCTCTGCCCGAAGGGCCCCGTGGGTTGGGTTTCCACTGCGGAAAACGATATCGAAACCGACGGTTGTGCGGACGAAGACAGCGACGGTGACGGCTTTGTTGACCAAGCGGACAATTGCCCAACGGTCGCCAACCCAACACAAGCTGATTTGGACAACGACAACCTTGGTGACCCATGCGACGTTGACAAGGACGGAGACGGCATCTCCATTCCCGACGACAATTGCCCCAACGACCTCACGGCTTGGATTTCCTTCACATGGAACGATTACGACGCCGATGGATGCATCGACGAAACCATGGACGAAGATGACGATGACGACGGTGTTCTCGACGAGGACGACGCATGCACGCTTGGAGAAAAGAATTGGATCGACCAAGCCGAAACCATGGACCACGATGGCGATGGATGCGCAGACAGTTCAGAAGATGAAGATGACGACAACGACGGCGTCGATGATGTTCTTGACCGCTGTCCAAAAGGCCTGATTGGCACCGCGCAAGCCGGCCAGGACGTTGACGGTGACGGCTGCATTGATGCGGTTGAAGACGATGACGACGACCAAGACGGGGTGCTCGACCCCGTGGATTTGTGTCCACGAACCACGGCAGGTGAACAAATCTCCTCCAATGGATGCAGCGAATTTCAACTCGACGACGATGACGATGGTGTTGTGAATGCCTACGATTTCTGCCTCAACTCGGCGTTTGGGGCGGTCGTTGATGAACAAGGTTGCGCCAACGCCACCGACGAGGCCTCAGGCGAAAGCGACGGTGGAGGGTTCGGCCTTGCAGGATGGTTGTTTTTGGCGGCTGGCGTCATCGTTGGATGGGCCGTGTTCACCAGCAGCAAGCGTCCAGGCCCTCCGCTGCCGAAGCAAGATGTGGCCGTCGCGCCACCCCCCCGCCCTCACGTGCTCGAGCAGGAATGATTCAGGCGTAGACGACCGCCGGAGCCAAGGGCATGGTGGACCCCGCCCGCCCGGTGTCGTCGTCCTCGCTTTCGCCAAGGACAACGCGTACCGAGGTGAGCCCCAGCTCTGCCGCGATAAAGGCGGATGCCTCTCGCAATACCGTCGCTTCGTCCATTGTTGAACCAACGACCTCCCTTGAGGCATCGTCCCATTTGAAGACTTGAGGAAGCATCTTTTTGCCCCAAAAGCCGAGGATTTCACCTTTCCGCTCGCCTTGGACCATCGGCATTTCCTGAAGGACGGGCATGAAGCGTTTGGGGTGACCTCCCTCAGCGAGGAAGGACAGCGCAGAACGGGCGAGTTCACGCTTCCATGCTGGCGCCACCACCAGCGTGGCAACGCTGGCTGGTTCGCCAAGGTGGCGCTCAGCGACCACGCGAACCTTTCGTGCCTGCTCAAGCACGTCGCGAATGTAGTGCTCGCCAGCGAGGAGAACCTGTTGGGATTCGTCCAGAGATGCGGGCACATCGAGCGTGCTTGCCGCCACCAAACCGGAGGTTGAAGCGAGGTCGTTCCACCAAACTTCAGCCAAATGAGGCGTGGAGACAGCGATCAATTGCGACCAGATGGGGAGAAGACGTTCGGCGATTTCACGGTGGCCACCGCCTCGCCGTACGTACCAGTTGATGTCTTTGATGACCTCATAATGGGAGATTTCCACGGCGCGACGCAGGTCATAGGCATCCATGGCTTGCATGAACTCATGGACGCGTTGGGTGAAGCGAGCGTTCATCCATGCGTCCATCGGCGTCGGTTCGTTTGGCCATGCCATGATCTGCTCGGGCATTCCACGAAGTTGAACCATCACGCGATGGTTGGCTTCCAGAGCGGCATCCGACCAGTCCATCCCCGCCGTGGGGTTGGCGGCAAAGAGGATGAACAGACGAACGGTGTCGGCCCCGTAGCGTTCGATCATGGCCTCGGGGGAGACCGTGTTGCCGAGTGATTTGCTCATTTTCGCCGAGCGGGCGCCCAGCTCGCCGCTGCAATGCGGGCAGGCCGCCCCCTCATGCTCCACGGAGAGCGTCACGCCGCAATCCGAACAGAAAGGGGCCGATTTGTTGACCATGCCTTGACACAGCAATTCGTTGAACGGTTCGTCCACGTCCAGCAAACCCAAATCGCGGAGGGCTTTGGTCATGAAGCGGGCGTAAATCAGGTGCATTTGGGCATGTTCAATGCCGCCGCAATAGAAATCCACCATCATCCAGCGGTTGGCGATGGCTTTTGCAAAGGGCTCGTCGTCGTTGAGGGCATCGGTGTATCGCAAAAAATACCATGATGAGTCGATGAAGGTGTCCATGGTGTCGGTTTCTCGCCGGGCATCATCGCCGCAGGAGGGGCACGCAGCATTGACGAAGGACGGGGAAGTTTCCAGCGGATTGCCCTCACCGGAGAAAATCACATCGCGAGGGAGTTCCACCGGCAAGTCGGCTTCAGGGACGGGCACCGCTCCGCAGGCCTTGCAGTGGATGACCGGGATGGGCGTCCCCCAATACCGTTGACGGGAGACCAACCAGGGTCGAACCTTCCAGTTGACCGTCCGTTCACCTTTCCCCTCCGCTTCGAGCGCCGTGCAAACCGCGTCCTTGGCGGCCTGGCCAAAGAGGCCATCGAAACCTTCCAAGGGACTGTTAATCATGTACCCCAAGTCGGTTTCAGCGGATTTCATGGGCGCCTTGCCGTCATCGTCCTCGCTCATCACCAATGCTCGGCGAACGGGGATCTCGTAGACCGTGGCAAAATCAAAATCTCGCTCGTCGTGCGCAGGCACCGCCATGACCGCACCGGTGCCGTAGGTGGCGATCACGAAGTTGCCAAACCAGATGGGGACGGGTTCTCCGGTGAGGGGATGCAGGGCGTGGTGGCCGGAAAAGACCCCTTGCTTTTTGTTCATGTTTTTGATGCGGTCAAACTCCGACATCTTGGCGACCTCATCGTGAAGGGCTCGCCACGCAGCCTCATGAGCCGTGCCTTCAACGAGACGATGAGCGAGGGGGTGTTCGGGAGCGAGGGTCACGAACGTGGCGCCAAAGAGCGTGTCAGGCCGGGTGGTGAAGACTTCAATCTCTTCGTCCCGGCCCTCGATTCCGAAGCGGATGTTGGCGCCTTCAGAGCGACCCAGCCAGTCCCGCTGAAGCGCCTTCACGTGTTCGGGAAACTGGATGGTCTCGAGACCATCGTGGAGTTGCTGAGCGTACGACGGAAGGTCGAGAAACCACTGGTTCATTTCCTTCTGTTCCACGGGACCGTTGCAACGCCAACACCGTCCGGCCTTCACCTGTTCGTTGGCGAGGACGGTGTTGCAGTCTTCGCACCAATTGACCGGCGCATGTTCCCGGCGTGCAAGGCCGCTCTCCATGAATTTCGTGAAAAACCACTGGTTCCACTTGTAGTACCTCGGGTCGTGGCTCTTCACGGTCCGACGCCAATCGTATGAGAAACCCATTCGCTTGATTTGCGCAGTGATGGACGCCATGTTTCTCTCTGTGCTGTCGTGTGGATGGCCGCCCTCGGAAATCGCAGCGTTCTCCGCAGGCATCCCAAACGAGTCAAAGCCCATGGGGTAGAGGACGTCAAAGCCCATCATCCGCTTGAATCGAGCAACGGCGTCGCCGATGGAGTAGTTTCGAACGTGCCCCATGTGCATCTTCCCTGAAGGGTAAGGGTACATTTCGAGACAGTAGAATTTCGGACGGTCGTCCCGAAGATCAGCCTCGAACACTCTGGCTTCATCCCATCGCTTCTGCCAGCCAACCTCGTCAACGGGTTCAAGTTCGGATGACATGGAGGCTCACCGTCCACTGGACGGTTCCACCCACTCGCCGTCACGCTTTCAAATCCCCGCCTCGCGCGGCCCAAGCGGCGTGCTTGCTCCACCTTCAACTCGAGCCGAAGTCGTCGTTGGTCTCCAGAAGGAAAATGGCTTCCCGGGTCAATTTATACCGGTTCATCAGCCCCATCTTTCGGCGTTCCACCAACCCGTATTTTTGCAGGGTACGCAAGTGATGGGAAACGAGTTGTTGGCTCTTTTCAAGACGTTTGGCCAACTCGGCCTGCGTCGGGAATTCACCGAGGTCGCCGTCTTGGTCAAGCAGGTTCAGAATTTTTCCTTGCAAACTGTTGGGGTCGGGCGACAAAGGAGGAACAGGGAGGTCTTCCTCGTTCGTGGCTGGGTTCAACTGGTTTGTCAATGGATAATAGCGAACCAAACGCCCGTCGTTCTTTCGCCAGACGTTCTCTTCCGCCTCTAAAATTCGAAGATGGTGCGTGATTTGGCCGTTGCTCATCTCAAGGGCGCTCATCAATGCTCTGAAGTGACACCCTGGGTTGGCCGTCAAGTACCCCATTAAGCGACCGCGTTGGTAGCGTCCATCGGTGGTTTCGTGGGTTTTGCCCACGAGGCCCAGCAGCCACAGTCCTGCTACGGTCGTGGGGAGGCGAAGGCCTTCGTTGGTGGCGACGACCGCAACGAGCAACGAAAGCACCGAGGTGGTCACGACGACGGTCACCACACTCGTCACGGGGACGAACACCTCCTCGCTCGCTTCGACCTCTTGAACCTCAACCTCCGTCTCTTCGTTGACGGGTTCAAGCGTTGAACGCTCCATCACGACTTCAATCACTTCTACGGAAGGTGCCGAGAACGAAGCGCAGGCGGGTGAAGGCGGTGCACCGACGGTACGGTAGACGCCTTCGTTCGTGCTCGAGGGCGCCCATGTGCCCAAAGAGCGAGCGTGCGCGAGGAGGTGCATTGTCTCGTCCATTTCCAAGACATAGCAGGTTCCTTGCTCTGTTAACAAGCCCGTCCAAGTCCCTGTCAGTTCAGTCACGACCACATCTGCAGGGGCTTCCGTATCGGTGTCCTCTGGGGTTTCCGTGAAATCTTGCGGCCAAACGACACGAACGCTGGCACCGTTTGTTGCCGAAGCCAACAAGTTGAGTTTGAGGTCGTAGATGCCTTCGGGGAGAACCGGAGCACCGTTTTGGACCATTTGGACTTCGAACGTGGCAAATTCAAACCCATTTACGCCCTGAGGAATCAAGACTTTGCGGCCATCGTACGCTCCGCAGACGTCTTGGAACCGGTGCACGGAGACGCCGTCAGGGGTCATGAAATCGAGAAGGAAGGAACACGGCTGTGTCATCCTGAGGTAAGCATCTGGCCCGAGGTTGGTGACGGTGTTGGTGAGTTGAAGCGTGTCTTCGTCAAGCCAAGTGGAGACGGACGTCAGTTCCATCTCGCCCGTACCATCGCACCCGTTCGGGTCGGCGTCTCGGTAGGTCACCGTCTCGATGGTAGACAACTGAAATTCGGGGACCTCCGCCACCACGGTGTAGGTTCCCGGTGCGACTCGGCAGCCTTCCTGGTCAAAGAAATTCCACTGGGGTAACGTCAAGGAAAGCGGCTCTGATGGCGACAAGGATGTTTCAAGTTCGATGGTCTGGCAGGTTTTTGCGCTTCGAGAATCAAACACAACCTCACCCAAGTCGTTGAGAACCCACAGTTCTGACCTGCAGGACGACGTGAACGTCAACGCCTGTTCTTCGCTCACGCGACTGACCATGCCAAGTTGTGCGACCAAAATGTCACCTTGGCCGAACGGGCGCTCTTCGTTGGAATTGAGCGTCAAGGAAAGGGCGGCATCAAGACCGGAACGTGCCTCCGCAAGCGCCTCAAACGAGCGTTCGTGGATCACCTCGCCGGCCGGAAGGGCGATTTGGACGGAAGTATCCGACGAGGGGGGGAGGGACAGTTGGTCCACCTGCACCACTTCTCCCGGCATCAGCGAGGTTTGGGTGCCGATGCACGACGGCCCTAAGGAGAAGGTTTCACCAACAGCGTACTCAAAAGCACAGGGAGCTGTTTCGCTCAAATCAACCGCACGTGTTGTTGGGTTATGGAGCGAAACGAGGCCTACCCAAGCGCCTTCAACCACCCCGGTCCGTTGCACCCAGTCGACGGTGTAGGTCAAACCCTCTGGAAGTTCGACCGGTGTTTGAAGCAGAACAGTGGTTGCGGTAGAGAGGCCAGAGCCGAGGTGCATGACTTCGACGGTGTATTGCCCGCTTTCCAACCACGCCCCATCGGCGTCCGTCATGGTCCAATTCAGCGGTGTCTCAGCGGTGTATGTCCCTCCCGCAGCGAGGTCAAGGCCTTGTTCCCGTGCGGGACACGCTTCGCTGCCATCAACGACCTTGACACCGGTCGCGTTGAAGACGTTGATGACAAAGATGCATTTCGGGTTGTTGGGAAGCGTTACGGCTCCGCCTTCATTGACCAGTTTTGGCGTGAGAATCAACGGGTTTTCTGGCCCTACCCAACCCAGAGCGTCGTCCTTTTCGAAGGTCGACTCGAGGTGAACATCGCTGACGTCAGCAGAGGCAAGGCCCACAAAAAGCGAAGCAAAAAGCACACACATCACGAGAAGAATGCGGCCTTGCGGCTTCTCGCCCATGCGAAAACATGGCCGCTTCCCCTTTGAAAGGTCAGCGGTGCAAACGGTGCGTAGAGTTCAGAGGTTTTCGAGGTCAAGCATGGTCGGAATCGCAGCCTCTGCACTGGCTTGCTGTTGCAACTCGTGTTGCTTCCATTCGGGCAAACCTTCGGTGCCTTCCCAACCAAGCGCCCGGGCCTCAGCGTAGTTCCCTTCGGCGATGTAGTGCTGAATCCATGCTTGCCGACGTTCTTCTTCTTCGGCAAACGAGGCTTGCACCATCATCTCTTCACGCTTGGAAGCCACGGCTTTGCGCTTACCAGCAGCTCGAGATACTTGGGCAACGAGGATGAGGGCGAGCATGAAGATGATCACGCCGCCCATCCACACAACGGTGCTGTTGTCGCCGCTCAAGAACGTCCCTGTGTTTTCGTCGTTGCTCTGGGCGTTGGGGTCCTCGGTGATGGTGCACTTGGCTTTGTCAGCAGCTAACCAATAATTAGGATCCCAACGACAACCATCTGACTCGTCCTCGACACCATCGTTATCGGTATCGGGACAGCCATACCATTCCTCATCCAATCGGGTAGTGGAGGTGCCCGGCACCTGTCGACACTGATCTGACT
>JAURDW010000029.1 GCA_030827745.1 Candidatus Poseidonia sp. | reverse complement strand
AGAAGACTCCACAGTGTTGGAGAGATCAATTTCAATCGGATTTTTCGCAGCCCTAACCGCTCTTTGCGCTCAGATTGCGTTTACTGTTCCGTGGACGCCAGTCCCTTACACCTTCCAAACCTTCGCCGTACTCGCCACAGGAGTTTACTTGAGAAGGAACGATGCCTTTGCTTCTGGTTGTGTTTACTTATTTGCTGGAGCAATGGGTGCTCCTGTTTTTGCCGAGGGTGGCGACACCCTCTTCTCTGGAGGCGCACTTATTGCGAGTGGGGGCTTTCTTCTTGCGTTTCCTCTCGCTTCTGCTTTGGTTGCAGAAGGAATAGATCGCTCGAGGGGCGCAGGCATCGCTGATATCAGGGCTCAAGTTCTTTGCTGGTTCATGGCAATGATACCCGTATACTTGATTGGCACGCTGTGGCTTGCTGAAGCATATTCTGTCAATTTTGCACAAGCTTTTGAGTGGGGTGTTGAGCCGTTTCTGATTTGGGATGCTGTAAAAATAGCAGCAATGGCAATCATAACCACAAAATTTTGGTCGTACAATCAACCAGAAGAACGGCCCTGACGATGACGTTGAACTCATGCGTGGGGCTCCATTTCCATGGTGATTCTCTGCGCAGGAAACGCAACGAACCTTCCGAGCCCCACAAACCAACGGGAATGCCGATGATGGTTGCCCCGACAGTTGAATTCAATCGGATGGGAACAAGAGGCTAAATGGGAGTGACGCTGGATTTGACGCATGGGCGAAATCGTCGTCGGCATCTCGGGAGCCTCTGGTGCCGTTTACGGACAACGCCTTACCGAAGTGCTCGCCGAGATGGGCAAGACCGTCCGCCTCGTCGTCACCGATTCGGGAAAGTTAACCCTCAAGCACGAATGCAACACCACCCCTGAGGAACTTGCTGAGGCGACCAACGCCGTGCTTGAAGACGCGAAGAACGTCGGAGCGAAATCCGCCTCCGGCTCGGCGAAGATCGACGCTGTGGTCATCTGCCCCTGTTCGGGCACCACCATTGGCAAACTCGCCGCAGGCATCTCCGACAACCTCGTCACGCGGTCCGCCGTCGTGGCCATGAAAGAGCGCCGAAAACTCATCATCGTACCGCGGGAAGCCCCCTACGCCACCGTTCACCTCGAGAACATGGCCAAACTTTCCCAGTGGGGCACCATCGTCATCCCCGCTTCGCCTGGATTCTACAACCACCCCAAGAACATCGACGACCTCGTGGACTTTGTTGTGGCACGCATCCTCGACCAGCTGGGACTCGAGCACACCATCGGGCGACGCTGGACGGGCGACGAGATTTGAGAAAGCACCCTACCGCCGACTTCTTGAACGAGGAAGGCGAGGGTCGTTCGGGTGAGCCCATGGACCTCGAGAGCAAGACGGTGCCGGAACTCAAGGAATTGCTGCGCAAACAAGACCTTGCTGTAAGCGGAACGAAAGCGCAACTCATAGAGCGCTTACAGGCCAACACCGGGGCCACGCCGGTCGTCAGTCTGGACGACGGCGAGAAGGACGGCTCAACCGGCGACCTCTTGGACGACACCCCGTGGTGGCGAAGTACGGAACTGCTTACTCCGCAAGCTCTCACGGCGATCGGCATGGTGGTGTTGATGGTGACGGCAGCCTTCGTCTTCCGCCCAGCATGGCTGGGGTTCTCTCCGAATTACGAATACGAACTCATTGATTTTGACGAAAACCAAGCCCGAACCTTCGCTGAAGAATTGGTGGCCTTTGGCCATGGCGACTGGGAGGGCCGAATGAGCGGAACCACCGAGGAAGCCAACGTCTCCGCCTACATTGAGGCGCAATTTGCCGCCATGGGGATGTCCACCAACCTTCATGCCTACCAAGTTCCCATGCACCACGTCAACAGCGAACCCAGCCTTCGCATTTGCGTGCCGGGGCTCAACGGATTCAGCGTCTGTGAAGGGTTTGGTTCCGTCGGGAGTCAAATCACCCAGTTCCAACACCGGTCCGACTACGTCATCCAGGGCTTTTCAGGGCAGTCCGCTTACACCTTTGACGACGAAGTCCCCTTGACCGATTTGGGGAACGGCAGCGACGAGTCCCTTTGGAGTGCCGCGGGAGGGACCATTGGCTATGTTCGCAGCGGAGGCACGGTTTCGGGAAACACCGACCTGTTTTCCCTGGCCGCTGAAAACAACCTTGCTGGTCTGATTCGGGTCAACAAGAACTACAATTGCGGGAAGATTGAGGGCAACGACTGCGTGCCGATTTTCAAAGGAACCGGCATCGACGACGTCAAGGCGGCTAACGGCGGCTCCGTGCCCACCGACCTGCCCTTCATCGCCATGTCAAAAGACGCCGGGGAACTGTTGGAAAGCCTGATCTTCAATGCAACAGGACCGACGGGCGTGCTCGAAATGATCATCGATGTCACCAACGACGAAGAGAGGACCATCTATGTCCCCTGCGGCGAGATTCGGGGGGCGACATCCGAAGTGGTCATCGTCGGCGGCCACCACGACACGGTTTACCACGGCCAAGGAGCCATTGACGACACCTCCGGAACGGCGAGCGTGATGGAATTGGCCCGCCAGATGAGCGAGGTGGTCAACGAGACCGGAACACCCGAACGCACCTTGCGCTTTTGCACTTGGGGCGGTGAGGAAGAAGGGCTCTACGGAAGCCGAGCCTACGTGGATGCATTCCAAAACAGCCTCAAGAACAACCTGCGCCTTTACATCAACCTCGACATGAATCACGTCGATGCAGATTTCTCCAACCGAGGCAACAGTCTGACGCTGTTCGGCAACAACGCAGAAGACATGGGCCATATTGAACGCATCACGGAACTCTATCAGAACCAACGGGACGAAGTGGCGGACCGCTACGACATCCGCCTCTCCACCCTTACGGGAAGCAAAGGTGCCGCAGATGGCATGCCTTACAACTCCGACCACGGGCCCTTTGTCTACGATTTGGGCGGCAGCGATCGTGGCCGTGCCGTCGTTTGTTACGGAAGCGGGAGTTGGGAATACCACACCTACCTCGACACCATGGACCGGTTCAACGCAGAATCGTTGGGCGTATCGGTCACCATCTACGGCACGTACATGCGCTTCCTCGCCTACTCGGATGACTGAGCGAGGGTTGAAAACTCGGAAACCGGTGGTTGGGTCATGGTCGCACCGAGTGCTTGGGCATCCCACATCCTCGTGGATTCAAAAAGCGAGGCCTTGCAAATCCGTGAAAAGGTTGGCAAACTCAAAGATTTCCAAAAACTGGCCCGAAAGAAAAGCACCTGTCCCTCAAGCCAAAAAGGCGGAGATTTGGGTTGGTTTCGCAAGGGAACCATGGTTGAAGAGTTCCAGGAAACCGTTTGGACGGTCCCGCTCAAGACGGTCTCTACGCCGGTAAAAACCAAGTTCGGCTACCATTTGATCTGGGTTCACGAGCGCGACGAAGACGCTTGAGGTGAGACCATGGAGTGGCGTGTCGGCCTTGAAGCGTACGAAGTCATGGCCGTCCACGGCTTTTACGACGAAGAACATGAAGCGCCCCAACCCTTTGTATTCACGCTCTGGGCCACGCTTGCAAGCAACGAGCGCATCGAACGTTTGGAAGACACGCTCAATTACGCCGACTTGCAATCAACGGTGGACGAGGTGATGCTGAACGCGCCGGAGCCCATTCGCCTAATGGAGGAGATGGCGCAACAAATCATCGACCAACTTGCGGCCCACACGGGCGTTTCCTCGCTCCACGTGCGTATCGAAAAACCCCAAGCCCCCCTCCCGCATCCTGGCGGACGCCCAGCAATTGAGGTCCACTGGACCCGTTCATGAGCGAGGCTTAAACCTCCGAGGGAAGACCACCGGGCATGGTCGTGACCGGGCGGATTTACGTGCCGAGCGCCGTTGAAGAAGGCGGCGCTGTGGTCTCGATGGGGTGCTTCAGCACCCAGGAAACCGCCTTGAACGTCCTGCGCTCCTTCCTCAAGAAATCCCATCAAGTCAGCCTCGAGCGAGCCAGCATCGCCGCATGGGAGGTGGACGTGGTGGGCAACGACGGCGTGACGATACTTTCCGAGTACGAATGTCGCCATTGTCCTGTTTGCCAGCGGACCACCTTTTGGATTGATGTTGAGCGCTTCAAGGCTGTTTGCTACGGCTCGGCGTGCAGCGCATGGATTGAAGAAAGCGCTGTTGAGGCCAATGTCATCGATTGCGGTTGGCCGCCGACCCAATTTGCTGAGCAGGTCGAGAGCATTGACGAGGCCATGCGGGCGCTGCGGCGCATCGCCGCACGAGCTGAAGCCGCAGGTCTGTCAGCCACCGATGAACGCTTCACGATGGATTCCTTTTGATGCTTTATATGCGGTCATGCGCATCTATTCCCATGTCAACCGACATCACAACAGAACCCGGCACCGAAGAAAACCTACGACTGGTGAGCGACCCTCATCCGTTTGATACGGTGCATCAACCGCCCTCATCGTTCCATCCCGTCGTGGTGGATGGCATACGCGGCCTCGCTGCAGTGGGAAGTCTGGGTGGCTACAGCACCCGAATTGCGGTCGAACTTGAGGCCGAACATCCCGACCTCGGACGAGAATTTGCAACCAAATATTTCCTGTTTGACACGCCTGGTGTCGTCAAATGGGGCCACGATGGAAAATCCTTTTCCATTCAGAAAATCATTGACAACCCCTGAGAAGAAACGGACAGGGTTTTGTTCACCTTACTCTTCTTCGCTCCCTTCAAGGTGCTTGAGGCGGGCCTCAAGACGCTCCACTTTTCGTCGTAGGGCTTCGAGGGGATTGAGGTGAACGGGCACGTCCTCGGCATCTTCGCTTTTTGCCTCTGTTTCGTCCGACACTGCGCTGCCATCTTCCGCTTGCGGATTGGGGAGGTGTGGAGCATTTGGGACACCGAGGACTTCTGCCCGGGCGAGGTAGTGAATGTAAGCGATGTCCATCTCTTGCAAACCATAGAACATAGCGCCAGCAAAGAACGCTGACCAACCAAGAGTGTGCACAACGAACCATTCAATCGAGGTCACTTCGATGGAGATCCAAAAAAAATCGGCTTGCACCACGCCATCAAGAAAGAAGTAGCCAAAACCGATGAGGCAGAACGTGATGAACGCATAGGTAGCCAAACAGAAGGCCGTCAACATCCCGAGGTTGTGACGGAAAGGATTTCTTGCAGCCAATTCAAGGATGCTGATATCATCAAACCGCTTCGTTCGGTGTTGCGAGGCCACCGATAACCAACCTCCGAGCAAGCCGAGGACGGACACCAGGATGTTTCCCATTGAAGGACCATCAAACACGCTCATGCTTTCACATGGCCGAACTCGTGTATTAAACCCACGCCACCTCCAAACACCCCTTGATAACCCAAATGGACCATCGTGAACCGTGCCCGAAGGTCCAGAAATTCGTCGGGCCGCTGACAGAATTGGGAAGGCCCTCGTCGGTAAAATTGTCGAAGATGGACAATGGCCGTTTCGCACCCTAACGAACGCAGATGACCTCATTCTTGGGCACGAAGTGTTGAGCGTGACCAGCCGTGCGAAGGCGATGTTGATTCGATTCAGCAGCGGTTGGTCCATGTACAGTCACAATCAACTCTACGGCCGGTGGACCGTGCACCTCAAGAGCACCGACCCACGTTCAAATCGCTCGTTGCGGGCTGAATTTCTCACCGACAAGCATGCCGTCCGCTTGTGGTCGGCCACCGACATCGTTCTCCTGCCCACACCTGAAGAAAACGGTCATCCATTTTTGGCTCGATTGGGCCCGGATGTTTTGGACGAGGAAGTGGATCGCTTCATGTTGGCTGAGCACCTTTGCAGCAAACCCATCTCTAGGAAAAAAGGGGCGACTTTGATGCTCGACCAGCGGTGCTTCGCTGGACTTGGAAACTACTTGCGCTCTGAAATTCTTCATGCTGCGGGCGTCCATCCCGACGACCGACCTTGCGACTTGGACGACGAGACCGTCGAACATTGGGCTTCGTGCATCAAAGCCATCACGGTCCGCGCTTACCAAACCGGTGGAATCACCGTCGCTGATGCTCTTGCCGAGGCAGGGAAAGCACGTGGTGAACCCCGCCGAACATGGCGCCATGCCGTTTTTTGCAGGAACGACCGCCCGTGCCTGACCTGCGGCGATCTCGTTGTGAGAAAACGCTATGCCGGCCGGAGGCTCGATTATTGCCCAACCTGCCAACCGTCACGTCGAGCACATTCATGACCAGTTTCGCAGGTCTCCATCTTCATTTGGTCGCATTTCCCGACCGGCATTGAGCGCTGCACTGACCTGCTCGAAGGCTGCTTTGTCCAAAGCCTTCTCCTCTTCGGCCCGTCGTGAAACGTTCTTCATGGCGATGGCCATGCGGTGATTTCCTGCGAAGGAACCCGCATGACGGGCCAGATAAGCCCAGTACAAACGGGTTATGGGGCATGTTTTCTTCGGATGAAAAGCGCATGCACCGCAATGGTCGCTCATCTTGTTGATGTAAGCCGCTCCCGCCACGTAGGGTTTCGTCATCATCGCCGTCCCGAGGGAAAAAGTCCCCATGCCGAGGACGTTGGGCTCCACAACCCAATCGTACGCGTCGATGAAAGCCACGTGAAACCAATCGGTCAATTCTCGCGGGTCAACATCGAGCAAGTTGGCGATGTTGCTGAGCACCATCAAACGGGGGATGTGGTGCGTCCACCCCTCATCCATCACCGACTCAACGCACGCATCCAAACACCGCAGACCACTGGTTGCTCCCCAATAGGCCTGAGGGAGGGGCGTCGACTGGCTGAGGTGATTGGGGTGGTCCTCCTCGTCGTCTTGGCGAACCCCCCTCCACCGCGCGCCCCGCGTTGATGCCTGGCGGTTGATGTCCAAGGTGCGGAATCCGTCGGTGACATCGTGGATGTGGTGGACGTACTCCCTCCAAATCAACTGACGAAGAAAGCCTTCAACAGCGTTGTGCGGGGCGTTGCTTCCGAGAATGTGTCGGACCAATTCAGCGGGCATCAATCGGTGCAAATTGAGCAAGGTGGCGAGGCGTGAGTGAAAGAGACCTCGACTTTTCTCGCTCATGGCGTCCTCAAACGTGCCAAAATTGGGCAAAGCCACCATCGCAAATTGGACGGCTTGGTCAACAGCATTCGCCGAAGTGGGCTGGGTCGTGAGATCAACCGAGCCGGGATGGTTGCCAAAATGAGTCCGAATCAACGCCTCAACTTCTTCATCGATGGCATCGTTTCCGTAAACGGGCGGTTCGGGGCAGGATGGCTCGCCTTTCCACGGACGTCTGTTCTCTGCATCGAAGCTGTACTTGCCGCCGAGCGGTTTTCCACCTTCCATCAGCCAGCCCGTCGATTGGCGAACTTTTCTATAGAATGCATCCATTCGGAAGGGGGGCTCGTGTCCGACGCTTTGCGAAAACCACTCTCTTGGTGTCAGCCAGCCAGGATGAGGGTGAACGGTGAGGCATCCCTCCTGAACCAGCGGCTCGACCTCAAGGCGCAATTCACGTTCGGCAGGGGCGAAGGCGTCGAGATTGCCCAGCACGTTCGAAAGGTGATGAAGCGGTTCACTGTAATCGGAGAGCCCGATGAGATACAGCACAGGATACCCGGCTGCAGCCAATTCCAAAGCAAAATGACGTTGGTTGGAGAGGAGGACGCCCAATTTCTGTTGGTGATAGGGCCGACGTTGGGCCTTTGCCACCGATTCAATCAAGACCACCCCGAGGCGACCCTCCGTTTCGAGCGCTTCGAGAAAAGCAACGTTGAGTTGGTCGTAGGCCAACCAGACCCAGCGGTCCACGTCGCCGAGGCGGGGCGTGGACAAGGATTGACCAAACGCGCCTGACCGCTCGGATGCGAGAACGGTGTTCGGAGGCAACTCAAGACCGAGGGCGTCCATTGGTTTGAAATCAAGCGTCGACCCATAAAGGGATGCTTTTCACCGTTCAGTAATGCACCGTCAGTTTGCGAGGTTCAAGACGTTCTTCCTTCCGAGCTCGCATGGCGGCCGCCTCCATCACTGCACCGCGCATCGTGGTGACGAAGGGAATGTTGAGTTCAACCGCTAAACGACGCATCATGTTGCCGTCCCGTACAGCGCCCCCAGAGATGGTGGGCACGTTGACGATGAACGATACGTTGCCCTGGCGCATCAAATCAAGTGCATCGGGATGCTTGCCTTCAGCGATTCGGTACACCGTCGTCACGGGGACTGCATGGCGCCGTAACGAATCGGCTGTTCCACCGGTGGCGTAGAGTTTGAAACCGAGGCGAACCAATTCTTCTGCAACGGGAACGAGGCTCTCCTTGTCTTCATCACGCACCGTCAAGTACGCACCACCCTCGGTTGCCACCGGGACTTCGGTGGCGAGGCGAGCCTTGAGGTAGGCCAAATCAGCGCGCTCGTCCGAGCCGTAGACTTCGCCCGTGGACTTCATCTCCGGGCCGGGTGCGGGGTCAAGGCCGCGCAACTTGATGAAGGGGAACACCGGGGCTTTCACGCAGACTTGGCCCGAGGTGCGCCGAGGGATGGTCTGGTCTTTGAGGGGCTGGCCGATCGTGATGCGAGCGGCAATACGAGCGAGGGGTAAGCCCGAAGCCTTGGCGACGAAAGGAACCGTTCTTGAAGAGCGAGGGTTCACCTCCAAAACAAAGAGGTCATCGCCTTGGATGGCGAATTGTATGTTGAAGCAACCTTTGATTTTCAATCCCAAGCCGATGATTTTGGTTTGCTCTGCCACCCGAGCGAGCATGGATTCGGAAATGTTCTGAGCCGGGATGAAACAGGTCGAGTCGCCAGAGTGGATGCCTGCCTCCTCAAGATGTTCCATAATCGCCCCGACAAGGACGTCCTCTCCGTCTGCGGCTGCATCGACATCAAGTTCGGTGGCATGGCCTAAGTATTCGTCGACCAACAGCGGCTTATCCGGTGCGAGATAGGCGTCTTTGAGGTACCCGTCCAGCTGGTGTTGATTGGAGAGAATCTCCATGCCACGACCACCAAGAACGTACGATGGCCGCACCAAAACAGGGTAGCCGATGGTCTCCACGGCCGCCCGAAGGTCATCAGCGGTGGTTCCCGTTGCGCCTCGCGGCATACGAAGCCCATGGTTGGTCGCAAATGCTTCGAACCGTTCTCGGTCGCTCGCCTCGTCAATGGCATCGCACGAAGTTCCCATGATGGCCAAATTCAATCCCTTCTGTTTCAAGTCGGGGAGCCGTGCCTCCAGTGGCAGAGCCAAATTGATGGCCGTCTGGCCGCCAAATTGCAGCAGAATTCCATGAGCCTGTTCCCGGAGTAAAATTTCACTTACATACTCAAGCGTCAGGGGGTCGAAGTACAACCGGTCCGAGGTATCGAAATCGGTTGAAACCGTTTCAGGATTGTTGTTGATGAGGATGGCGTCTTTTCCAGCCTCACGAATGGCTTTGACGGCGTGAACGCAGCCGTAGTCAAATTCAATGCCTTGCCCAATGCGAATGGGGCCGCTGCCGATGGCGACCAGACGTTCCTTCGTCCGCTCCTCCACATTCGGAATGGTATCAACACCGGGAGCACCAAACGGTTCGTATGTCGAATAGTAGTAGGGCGTTTTCGCAGCAAATTCGGCGGCGCAAGAGTCGACCATGCGGTAGACGGGGTGAAGGTTCACTTCATGCCGGCGCTGCATCACGGCTCGCTCGTCTTGGCCAGCGGCCAGCGATTTGAGGCCCTCGGGAGGGAAGCCAGCCAGGGCATCGGCAATGTGGGCATCGCTAAAGCCGAAACTCTTCCAGCGACGCAATTCCTCCTCCGACAGTTCGGTTGGAGATGCACCCCGCTGAACCATTTCACGTTCAAGCGCAGCCAAACGTTCGAAGCCGTAGAGGAACCAGCGAGTGATCCGGGTGATTTCGTGAACACGGTCAACCGTCCAACCCCGCCTAAACGCCTCGAGGAGTGCACCCATGCGCCTGTCGGTGGCCACCGAGAGCCAGTCGACCAAGGTTGCATCCGGCAAAGCCTCGTGGGCACGCTGAGACATACCTTCCCCCTCCGATTCGTCGGCACGAGTCAGCGGTCGGGGGTGAGCGCATCCTTGTTCAAGCGACGCCCAAGCCTTGAGGAACGCTTCTTCGAAGTTGCGTCCGATGGCCATCACCTCACCGGTGGATTTCATGGAAGTCCCCAGCGTCCTGTCGGCGGTGCGGAACTTGTCGAACGGCCATCGGGGAATTTTCACCACACAATAATCGAGCGTTGGTTCGAAAGCAGCCGTGGTCCCTTCGCCAGTGATGGGGTTTGGAAGTTCATCCAATGTGTAACCAACGGCGATTTTCGCCGCCATGCGTGCGATTGGATAACCCGTTGCCTTGGACGCCAAGGCCGAAGAGCGAGAGACACGCGGGTTCACCTCAATGACTCGGATTTCACCTGTGAACTGATTAAATGCAAACTGAACGTTGCAACCACCCTTGATGTTCAAGGCCCGAATCAGGGCAAGGGCTTGGTTGCGCAGACGCTGGTGGTCGGCATCGCTGAACGATTGCAAGGGGGCCACCACGGTGGATTCACCGGTGTGAACCCCCATCGGGTCGATGTTTTCCATGGTGCAGACGATGGTAGCGTTGTCCGCCTCGTCCCGCATCACTTCGTATTCAAGCTCCTGCCACCCGAGAATCGATTCCTCAATGAGCACCTGAGAGATTCGTGAATTGCGCAAACCCAACTGAGAGATTTCAACCAACTCACCTACATCTCGAGCGGTGCCACCGCCCAGGCCTCCCAAAGTGAAGGCAGGCCGTATCAGAATCGGCCAACTCCCGATGGCTTCGGCTGCTGCGATGACCTCGTCGATGGTGTGACAGGCGATGGCACGACTGATGGGCAGGTTGATGGATTCACACACCTGGTTGAACAGTTCTCGGTCTTCCGCCTTGTCAATGGCGTCCAGATCAGACCCGATGAGTTCAACGCCCAACCGCTCCAAGGTTCCGTTGTGCGAAAGTTCGCTTGCGATGTTGAGCGCCGTTTGACCGCCCATGCCCGCAAGCAAAGCACACGGTTGCTCCTTCTCAAGAATACGGGCGATCGTGTCGGGCAACAACGGCTCAATGTAGACCACATCAGCCATTTCTGGGTCGTTTTGGATGGTGGCAGGGTTTGAATTCACGAGAATGACCTTGTAGCCATCCTCACGAAGGGCTCGCACCGCTTGTGAGCCCGAGAAATCAAATTCTGCGGCTTGACCAATCTTGATTGGCCCGCTCCCAAGGACCATGATGGTCTCCAAATCGTCGCGGCGTGGCATCAGACACCACCTCCAAGGTGATCGTCAACCACCGAGCGAAACCGCAAGAAGAGCGGGGCCGCATCGTGCGGCCCAGGACAGGCTTCGGGATGAAATTGAACCGTGAAACACGGTTTGCCAACCACGTCAAGGCCTTCGACCGTTCCATCGTTGGCGTTGATGTAGCGAACCACGACCTCGGAGCCGTGCAGGTTGGTGACAGGGGGGGATGTTGCTCCGGTGGGATGCGCTGCGAGCATGCCATCGTCGGGATGAGCCACAGCAAATCCGTGGTTCTGACTGGTGATGGAAACGGTGCGGTCTTGGAGGTCAACCACGGGTTGATTTGCCCCCCGATGACCGTATCGCATCTTGTAGGTTTGCAGGCCGGAGGCGAGCCCCATCAGTTGATGGCCAAGGCAAATGCCCATCACGGGAAGGCCGTCCTGTACGGCTTTTGCCAATGTTTGGCGTGCTTGGGTTGCTTTTCCGGGATGGGCCGGGTCGCCAGGTCCGTTGCTGCAAAACAACGCATCGATGTTCAATTCCTCTCGCAGGCGCTTGTAAGACACATCAGGAGGGCACCAAACGACATCAAAGAGCATGCAAAGGTGGCGCAGAATGTTGTGCTTCACACCGCAGTCCAAGACCCCAAGGCGAGGTTTGGGCGCACCCAACTCATCGGTTGAACCCGGATTCAATTCCAAAACCTCGTTGATGGAGACTTCGTCCACGAGGTCCTCAAGTTCGGGGGACGTCAAGGAAGCGAGCACCTCCTTCAATCGGTCTTCTTGGTCCAGAGGGCCAAACACGCAAAGAACCGTGCCCAATTCCCGGACCCGTTTTGTAATGGCACGCGTGTCAATTCGATGAATGCCGGGGACACCGTGCAAGCGCAAGAACTCGTCCACCGTCCCCACGGAATGACGGTGGTCGGGTTGGTCCATCGCATGACGGACCACGACGCCACGGGGCCAAACCTGAGACGATTCGGAGGCCCCAGGGTGGACCCCATAGTTGCCGATCAACGGATAGGTGAAGGTGAGGACTTGGCCTGCGAACGAAGGGTCGGTCAGGGATTCTTGGTAGCCCATCATGCCCGTGGTGAAAACGAGTTCACCCGTACCGATGACATTCGCACCGAACAACTCACCCAAATATCGGCCTCCATCGGCCGTGAGCAACACGCCTCGTCCCGCAGCGCCAGCAGGCATTTGTTGGCCATCTGCAAGGCCGTCTGCAGCATCTGGGATGGCTAACGAGGACGGATTGTAAAGACGATGCGTAGCGAGGAGAGAACGCGTGTTCCCGACTGCACCGCCTAACATTGAATTTTGTCATAATCGGCCGCACATAATGATTGGGTGCGGCCTTGGATGAGATTTCGTCTGCAGCATCCCTCCTGCAATACGGAACAAGGTCTCGGAGTCGCTCAAGTAGAGGATTAGTTACTTTCGCTCGTTCGTTCGTTGTCGTGCACGGCCTTGCCCCTTGCGGAAGGCTCGATGGTGAGCCGTGCATCGGGGAAGTGGCGTTCTGTACCGCCTTCGCCAAACCAAGCCTCCATGAACAACGCAAGAGCGGCCACCTCCGAGTGCGGTTGATTGCCAACGGCCACGTTGAAGTGCGCATGCTCAAAGACATCGCTTGGCACCTTTGCCCCCCCGACAACCACCGTGACCGGCCGGTCCCTCCGAATGCGAGGAATCACCGAACGGTAGGGCTCGCCATACATGGTGAGGTGAACGGTCACGCCGGGCTGGCCGTCACCTGCATCGTTGGTTGAGAAACGCTTCAGCCAACCCAAACCGGACCCCACATGTTCGCAGGTCATGGCGCCACCGAAGCGTTCGTTCACCGAGCGGAGGTTGTCGAACAGACCCTCGTCTTCATCCCCAGCCAGCAAAAATTCTGTCGCCCCCAAGGCCCTTGAGACAAGCGCAAGGTGGGTGGTGATTCGGGGGTCGCGACCTTTTCTGTACCCAAGGCGGAGCACCTTGAAGGGTTGGTCGGACATGGTTTTCCCACCTGTGTTTCCTTCAAGAGCCTAGCGTCTCAAAATTCCACGGAGAGCAACGGTATACGATGCCCTCGCCCTTCAGTCTTGACCCGGGAGCAAACGAGCATCCATCTCTTGGCTGGCATCACCAATTCCAGAGTAATCGTAGCCGTTTGAATTCATGAACCGAATCAGCCAATTCAGGAGCATGGCGTTGACGATCTGGTAGGCTCCAAACGACATGCCAGCCCAAAGAACGCCAAGACGCACGCTGCGCCAAAGACTCTCAGAGAAGGTCAGGTCAAAGCTGCTCAAGAACAGGGCCGAAACAAGCGGTTCAGCAACGTAGAGCCCGGCGAGAATCAACATACCTCCTGCCAAGGTTGAAGGAAGAATCTTGCCCATATCGCGACTAAATTCAGTCAACACAGCGGAACCAAGGGAAAGCCCCATGACCGCCAAGGCTGCCTGGCCGAAGTCCAATCCAAAGAAAACCGAAACACCCGCACCCATATCATCCTGGTCAACACCGATGAACAGCCACCACACCACCACCATCAAGGTGATGAGCATCCCTCCGATTTTGGATTGACGCGCCGCAAGATCAAACATTTGTTGCTGGTTTACGGGATTCAGCCGGCGGATGATGCGTTCTGCGAATTCGGTGTCTCGTGGAAGTTGACCGTCGGAAGGTGATGCAAGCCCGCCAAGCATTTCGTCAAAATCCAGCGTGGCATCCGCCTCCGTCATGCGAGGTCCTTCCGCGTAACATCTTATGAAACCTGCCGAACTGGGCCCCATTGTGACCTCGGACTTGGCCCCCGAACGACAACGCCGAAACGCCCTATCAAAGGCACTCCGCTTCGACGGGGCCCCCTTGCTCATGGGCATCGTGAACGTCACGGAAGATTCGTTTTACAGCGAAAGCCGAGCCCTTGACAGCGAGGCGGTTGAGCGGGCTCAAGAGATGTTGGACGCAGGTGCAACATGGGTTGACATCGGCGGTGAATCAACCCGCCCGGGCGCACGACCAGTCCCCCCAGAAACCGAGGCGCAACGGGTTGTCCCTGTCATCGAAGCGCTCCGCAAGGCGCGCCCTTCGGCCTTCATCTCTGTTGACACCCGCCGCGCTGAAGTTGCCAGAAAGGCCCTCAAAGCAGGAGCGGACATGGTGAACGACGTTTCCGGTCTTCGCGACCCGGCCATGATGGACGTCGTGCTCGATGCGGGGTGCGCGGTGTGCGTCATGCACATGCAGGGCGAACCCGGGACCATGCAAAGCAACCCCACCTACCAAAATTGCACGCAAGACGTCTCCAAGACCTTGCTCGAAAAACGTCAGGCATTGGTCGAACGCGGCCATCCCCCCAGCCTCATCGTCCTTGACCCCGGCATCGGCTTTGGCAAGACCCAGAACCACAACATCGAGTTGTTGCAAGCGGGCCGGAGCATCGGGCAAAACCAAGAGGTAGCGCTTCTGTGGGGCGTCTCCAGAAAAAGCATCGTGGGGCACCTCACGGGACAGAGCCATCCCGCGGACCGGCTCCCGGGAACACTGGCGTTAGCTTTCGTCGCTCAACAAGCCCGCATCGACCTGCTCCGTGTTCATGATGTTGAAGCCCATGTGGACCTTTTCAACACCCTTCGTCCGTTCACGAGAAGCCCCAGCCGCCAAGAAGAATGAACGGCGTGACCCACGCACCAAGCATGGAGCCGAGGTTGGTGAGGGCCGTCACCAAGAGGACTTTTCCGGCCGGATTGGACCAAAACGATGAGAAATCGTCCAATTTTAGAAATCGCTGAAGGTCTTCTGCCGTGGGTTCTGCCATTTTGAGTTGCACATAACCTGCGAACCATCCTGCTGCCAGAGCTGGGTTCAGCGAGGTGATGGGAGAGGCCAACGCCGCTGTGAGAACAGCCAAGGGATGCCCTCTGGCAATCAAGCAGGCCAAGGCGGCAAACACGGCGTTGGCGGCTGTCCAAACAGTGAAGAAAGTGAGCCAATCAACTTCGCTGCTTGTGGAAAACACGGCCGCCAACACGCCAATCATGATCAGAGGGAACGCCCACGGCACCGCTCGTCGAAGGCGGGACCGGGAAGGCAATGTTTCCAGTTCTGAAACATCGAGGGATGCGGTTTTGCCGAGGTGATTGGCGACACCTTGCAAATGACCCGCACCGAGGACAGCGAGCACGCGTTTCTCCCCATCCAACGCCTGAAGTTTGGAGGCGATGTACCGGTCCCGTTCGTCAATGAGAACATGGCCTGCTCCAGGTGAGAAGCCTTTGAGTTCGTCCATCATGCTCGACAGCAGGTCCGTGTCACCGAGGAGTGTGTTGACATCGAGGTCTTCCCCGTCGTCCTCATCGTCGAGAAGCGAGGTCAACAAACCCCATTTCTCTCGGAGTTTCATCCGCTTCCATGCCCGACGAAGGGTGGTTTGGATGTCGCGGTCAACCAGAGCGACCTCGCAACCCGCTTCGTTCGCAGCCTCAACCGCAGCCAACAACTCGGCCCCGGGCTGCTGCCCCTCATCCAAACCCAATTTCCGCTGTTCAGCCGACAACATCGATTGGAGGAGCACCATCGGCGCTTTTCCCTCTTTGATGACTCGGAGCAAGCCTTCCTTGTCGAGGCGCCGGTCGTTCACCAAGGCCTCGTACCTGCTCTGGCACAATTCCACCGCCACGATGTCGGGCTGGAATTCAGCAATGTGATGCTGAACCGCTTCCACCGACGATGTGGCGATATGTGCGGTTCCAAGCAAACGAAGGTTCGAGGTGGCCTCGATAACGGGCGCATCCGACACCATCTTTCACCTCGGAGAGCTGCAAGCAGCGAAAGGCCTCAGAAGGTGATTTGGACGTTCTCTCGCACTTGAGCACTGACCGTCCAGAGTTGACGCTCGCTGCACCCCTTGATGCCAGCGACGATGTTGGATGGAATCATCTTGATGGCCTTGTTGAAGTTTGTCGAGGCTGCGTTGTAGAACTCTCGGCGGTCAGCGATTTGGTTTTCCAATCCAACCAGTTGGTTCTGAAGACCCAAGAAGTTCTGGTTGGCCTTCAAATCGGGGTATTGCTCGGCGACCATGTTGATGCGAGGAATCATGCCAGCAAGCATACCTTCGGCGGCAGCCACACCCTTGACATCGCCTTGGGCGAGGGCCCCAGCGGCTGTGTTGCGAGCCTGTGCAAATTGGTCAAAGATCTCTCGCTCGTGCTCAGCGTAGCCTTTGACGATGTTCACGAGGTTGGGGATCATGTCGTAGCGCTGGTTGAGCAGGACATCGATGTTGCTCCATGCTTGGTCTGCGTTTTCTTCCAAACTGACCAGACGGTTCCAAACGGAGAAGAACCAAATCACTCCGATGAGGACGAGGGCGGCAGGGATGGCAATCATGGCGATTTCAGCGGGTTCCATAGGCCAGCGAACGAAAGCCACCCTTTGAAACCTTCTCCAAACAAGGGGAGAGATGCCCCTCGCCGGAGGAACACGATGGCTCGGGGTTCATGCTGCGATGGATTCAATCACCATGGCGATGCCTTGGCCGCCTCCAATGCAGGCCGTTGCCACGCCGTAGCGTCCGCCGCAACGGTTCAACTCGTGGGCGAGCGTGAGAACCAGGCGGGTGCCCGTAGCAGCAAGGGGGTGGCCAAGGCCAACGGCACCGCCGTTGACGTTGACCTTCTCGACGTCCAGGCCCAAATCGTTGATGCAGGCAACGGCTTGACCTGCAAACGCTTCGTTGATTTCCCATCGGTCGATGTCGCCCACCGTCAAGCCTGCCCGTTCAAGCGCCTGATTCGAAGCGGGGACCGGTCCGTACGCCATAATGGCGGGTTCGAGGCCGACGATTCCCCACGAAACAATCCGTGCAAGGGGAACATCGCCATCGGCATCGGCTTGCGATGCAGATTTGATGACGACAGCGGCTGCACCGTCAACAACCCCCGATGCGTTTCCAGCGGTGACAAAGGATTCCGGGCCAAACGCCGTAGGAAGACCAGAAAGCGATTCTTGGGTGGTGCCTCGCACGACGTGGTCCTCGTCTTTGTGGGTGAGGACCGTATCGCCACGCCGAGATTTGACGGTCACGGGAACGATCTCCTGCTCAAACACGTCGTTTTCAATGGACGCCGTGGTGCGGGCATGCGAGAGTGCAGCGAAGGTATCGATTTCTTCACGGGTCACGCCTTTGCGACGGCACAACTCGTCGGAGGTTTGGGCCATGAAAAGGCCGCACGTCATGTCTTGGAGGTTGGTCATCATGTAATCCTCAACTTTGGGCGCACGACCAAGTTTCCATCCGTCCCGACCGCCTCGCAGGATGTGAGGTGCTTGGGACAGGTTTTCCATGCCTCCGGAGACCACGGTTTTGGCTTCGCCGAGCTTGATCATTTGCGCACCGGAAACAATGGATTGGATGCCCGAACCACAAATACGAGACAAGGTAAGCATGGGGACTTCTTGAGGAATCCCGGCTTTGAGCCCCGCATGGCGAGCACCGTAAATCGACTGAGAACAGGTCTGAAGGGCGTAGCCCATCACAACGTGGTCAACGGCCTCGGGACTCGTTCCGGTCTTCTCGAGAGCCCCCTGAATGGCCACGGCACCCAGTTCTTGAGCGCTGATGGTTTTCAGCGCACCGCCGGCCTTGCCGTCGCCTCGCTTTCCGCCAACCCATTCACAAAACGGTGTTCGAGCACCACCAACAATGACCACATCTTCGCTCATGATTCGCCCAAAAGCCGATGAGGTATGAACATCACTCTTCAAAGAAACGAGTGGCGGTCAGCCGAACAACTTGCTGCCGTCGAGACCGTTGTTGGAAATCATCAGCGGAATCGCCACAATGAGGCCGCAGACGCCACCGCAAACCACCAACATCACGGTCCCGATGCTTTGGATAAGCCCGTTGGCTTCCATGGCAACCTCGTATTCCTCTTCGTCCATGTCGCCGTCCTCCAACATTTGGTTGTAAATTTCCTCGGTCATGCTCATTTGGCCCACACCAATGAGCGTTGAGAGCACGATGGCAAGGAGCAGCAGCATGATACCCCGACGCTCGTACTTGGTGAGCATGACACCTCCTACGAGGGTGGCTGCACCCGCAGCGAGGTTTCCAACATCGAGCGCCATCAGCGTCCCGTTGCCCATATCAACAGAACCAAGGAGGGAAAACACGTTGCCAAGCAAACCAAAAACCGCATAGATGATGACCAAAATTCCGATCACCTTTGGTGCGCTTGAAGGTGGTTGAAGGTAGATGATTTGGCCCGTGGGCATTTCCGTGCTCCCTGAGAGGAGGGTCCCCGAATTCATCGGAGCAAAACCCTGTGAGATGGACACGCTTTGTGGGATTGCTGTGGCTTCGGTTGGTTTTGTTTGCTCTTCGGGCAAGTCGCCCCAGGGAGAGTTTCCTTCCATGGGTGACCATGCTTGAGGGGACTTATGGATGTTGGCCGAACACCAAGCGCGGGGGTGCGTTCTTGAAGCAGGACCGATTGCATTCATACGGGGGCGAACATGAACATCTTGGTCGTCTTCAAGAAGAACTTCGAAGAAGTTCATGATAACGGGTTGCAGGCGCTGAAAGAAGCGCTTCACAAAGCCACGGACAACGAGCACCACGTTGATTTCAAGCCACGAGAACATGTGAGAAGGGCCGATTTCATCGCGCGGGACCTCGTGGTCGTGTTTGGCGGCGATGGAACACTGACCTCGCTTTCCCACAACATCGATGCGGCTACGCCGGTCATGGGCGTCAACTCGCACCCAAGAACCGACGACCCTGAAGGAAGTCTTGGGTTTTACATGGATTCCTCTGTGGCAACCTTCGATGACGACTTTCAACGGGTGCTCTCGGGAAAGGCCTTGGTGAACACGCTGCCGAGATTGCAAGCCATCATTGACACCACCTCGGGAAACCGGTACACCACCGATCCTGCCATGAACGACCTGATCATCGCCAACACCCACCAGTACGCACCGAGCAAGTACCATTTGCGCCGAGGCGACCATCAGACCGACCAGCAAAGCAGTGGCTTGTTGTTTTCAACATGGCTTGGGCAAGGTGCCTGGTTGCGAAACGCCATGAGCGACACCGACTTTGAAGCACTTCGCCAAAAAGCACTGGACAACCGCTCAGAAGGCCACTACTTTGTTTTCGCAAGAGATTTGTCGCCTGAACAACGGCAAACACATCCGTGGGCGTGGCGTGCATGGACCAACCTCGAGACAACGATGACGTCCGACATGCACCGGGGCTATGTGGTACCGGACGGTTGGGATGAGGTGCATTTCAACCGAGGCGCCACCATTACGGTGAACGCACACGCACCGACCCTCACGTTGTTGACCTTCCGAACCACAATAGAAGAGAAATTGGCGACCGAGTTCCACCGCTCTTGAACCACATCCATTGTCGCATGTGGTGGAAAAAAACTGCCGCCTGCGGTGTAAAAAGTAAAGTGGCCCCGGGATAAAAAAAGGTTGGAGACTGGGGTCGCAAGCGACCCCAGCCTCCGGGTTTCTTAGGAGGTGATCCATCTGCAGGTTCCCCTACAGATACCTTGTTACGACTTAACCCTCCTTGTCGAAGACAGGCTCGAATACGCCATAAAGCGCAGCCTCACCCACCCCCAACTAAGATGGTTTGACGGGCGGTGTGTGCAAGGAGCAGGGGCATATTCACCGTGCTATATTGAAACACGATTACTACGGAATCCAGCTTCATGAGGGCGAGTTACAGCCCTCAATCCGAACTATGAACGGGTTTCGGGTTAGCGTGGCCTCTCGGCCTAGCCTCCCATTGTCCCGTCCTTTGTAGCGCGCGTGTAGCCCAGGACATTCGGGGCATACTGACCTGTCGTTGCCCTCGCCTTCCTCTGGTTTCACACCAGCGGTCTCTCTATAGTGCGCTGCCTCCGGAGAGGCAACTAGCAAATAGAGATGAGGGTCTCGTTCGTTATCTGACTTAACAGAACGCTTTACAGTACGAACTGACGACGGCCATGCACCACCTCTCTGAAAATCCGACAAGCTCGTTACGCTGGTCTTCATATAACAGTCGGCCCTGGTGAGTTTTCCGGCGTTGAATCCAATTAAACCGCACGCTCCTCCCGTTGCAGTGCTCCCCCGCCAATTCCTTTAAGTTTCAGCCTTGCGACCGTACTCCCCAGGCAGTGAACTTAACATCTTCACTCCGGCACCGGGGACCCCTTACGGATCCCCGACACCAAGTTCACAGCGTTTACACCTAGGACTACCCGGGTATCTAATCCGGTTCGTGCCCCTAGGCTTCGTCCCTGACCGTCGAATCCGTTCCAGTGTGGCGCCTTCGCAACTGGTGGTCCTCGAAGGATGACAGAATTTTACCTCTACCCCTCGAGTACCCCACACCTCTCCCGGTCCCTAGTCTGGCAGTCTCTGCAGAATTCAACCCGTTGAGCGGGTTGATTTACCCACAGATTTACCAAACAGGCTACGGACGTTTTAGGCCCAATAAAAGCGACGACCACTTGAGCTGCCGGTATTACCGCGGCGGCTGGCACCGGTCTTTCCCAGCCCTTATTCCTGAACCGATTAAGAGTTCAGAAAAGTGTACGTAAAACGCACACACTTGGAGTTCCCTCATCACAGTTTCCTGCAGTGTGAAGTTTTCGCGCCTGCTGCACCCCGTAGGGTCTGGATTCGTGTCTCAGAATCCATCTCCGGGCTATGTCTCCCAACACCCGTACGCGTCGATGGCTAGGGGGTCCGTTACACCCCCTACAACCTGATACGCCGCAGACCCATCCTACCTTGATTCACAAACCGTTCCAGGCATTGTGAACTATCCGGCCTTGTTCTCAGTTTCCCGAGGTTATTCCAGACGATAGGGCAGGTTATCCACGTGTTACTGAGCAGTATGCCGAGTCCCTAAGACTCACGACTCGCATGGCTTAATCGAACTCCAAAAGCGGTCGCCTCTGGCAGGATCAACCAGATTTCTCTTGTTTCGATCCTTTGGCTACCTGTCGCAATTGATTTTGTATGCTGACCTAAATTGATTGGCGAGAGAATAATGCACTTGAGCTTCTTGCACAAATACGTCATAATCTCGATCACCTACCTGACCCCAAAACCCGTGAGGGCCTGCTTGGGATCGCAATCGCTTCGGCTTTGCATCAGGGAGGATGGAGGCGGTCACAGTCCGAAGACTCTGCCCCCAACGCCGTTCCCAGACGACGCAAGCAACCCAGCCACATACAACCTGTATATGAACATAACCGCCGCCAAGGCGCCCCTAAAATGAGGCACTGCGAGCCAAACGAAGTCAAATCAAGGGTTCTCGCCTTCATCAAAGGTCCAAAACGAGCCAGTGGCCTTGTCATCCTTGCGGCCAAAATCGACGTCCACGGTTTCATCATCCTTGCCCGACGAAGAGGGTGCAAAGGCGATTGAAGCGTCCACCACGGCCTTCTTCTCAAGGCTCGGTAGCCTTTCTTGCTCCGTGGATTCTAGCGGTCCTTG
>JAURDW010000028.1 GCA_030827745.1 Candidatus Poseidonia sp. | reverse complement strand
CAAGAGCAGCATTGCTTTGATGGAACCACGTCAGCGGTGATTCTTTCCGGGGAATTGTTGAAGCGAAGCGAAGACCTCATCGAGCAAAACGTCCACCCGACGGTGATTTGCGAGGGGTTCCGGCTTGCAGCCGAACGGGCGATTGCACTGATGGAAAGCCACGGTATTTCCACAGAAAACGACGACGCCGTGCTCAATGAGGTCGCCAAGACGGCGCTGACAGGGAAGTCTGCAGGGGCGGTCAAGACCTTCATGGCCGACATCTGTGTTCGGGCCGTCAATGCGGTGGGGGTTGTCGAAGACGGCGAGCGTCTGGTCGACCTTTCCGACATCAAGGTCGAAAAGCGTCAAGGCGGCTCCATCAAGGACTCCTCGCTCATCGATGGCATCCTTCTCGACAAAGAGCGGGTCCACGCTGGCATGCCCCGCACCATCTCCGACGCCAAAATCGCTCTTGTGAACTCCGCCATTGAAGTGAAGAAAACCGAGGTCGACGCCAAAATTCAGATCACCGACCCCAACCAATTGGCACTCTTTTTGGAGGAAGAAGAGAATTACATCCGGAAACTTGTCAACAAAATTGAGTCCGTTGGTGCCAATGTTTTGATTTGCCAAAAAGGCATTGATGAATTGGCTCAACATTACCTCTCGAAGAAAGGCATCTTTGCCATTCGTCGGGCGAAAAAATCCGACATGGAAGCCTTGGGGAAGGCCACAGGCGGCACCATCATCACCAACCTTGAGGACATGTCCGAAACGGACCTTGGCCATGCCGCACGGGTTGAAGAAAAGAAAATCGGCGACTCGGACATGACCTTTGTCACGGGCTGCCCGGAAGCGAAATCCGTTTCCGTTCTTCTCCGAGGTGGAACCGAGCACGTGGTTGATGAAATCCGTCGTGCCTTTGACGACGCCGTTGGCGTGGTCTCGGTTGCCTGGGAGGACGGGGCCGTCCTTACCGGTGGCGGCAGCGTTCTTGCCGCGCTCTCACGGGACTTGCGAACCTACGCCGAAACCGTCGGAGGTAGGGAGCAAATGGCCATAGAAGCTTTTGCCTCAGCGCTCGAAATCATCCCTCGCACGCTTGCTGAAAACGCCGGCCTTGACCCCGTGACCACGCTGATCGAATTGCGAAAAGCGCACGCCGACGGTCAAAGCCACGCTGGCATCAACGTGTACGAAGGCGGCGTGGTCGACATGAAAGCAGGCAACGTCGTCGAGCCGCTGCGAGTGGTTGAGCAAGCCATCCAATCCGCCACCGAGACCGCCATCATGATTTTGCGAATCGACGATGTCATCTCCTCCAAGGGTGTCCCGATGGATGAAGGCATGGGCGATATGGGCGACTTCCACATGTGATGTTGCTTTTCACTCCTATTTTCTTGCAAAAAAACGACTCCAGTGCCCCGATTTTGTCGTGGATGAATAATAACCTTCAAAGGCCACTCAAGGCTGGCAACAACTGCTCACAGAGCGTGAGCAAGAGGTCATCTCATGGCAATCGTCGCAAAAGTCTGGATTGATGAAGACTGCATCACCTGCGATGCTTGCCAGGACATCTGTCCAGAAGTGTTCGAGGTCACCGACGACTCTTCACAAATTCTCGCCGCCGTTCGTACGGATGGTGTGTTCGACCGAAACGTAGGCGGTTCGCCTTTGGTCGGTACGCTGGGCGCAGAACTTGGCGACATCATCATCGAGGCTGCAGAAGCTTGCCCGGTTGAAGTCATCAAATTTGAACTCGTTTCCGACGGTGCAGACGAAGCGGTTGCAGAAGCCGCACCGGCCGTCGTCGAGGCGGCGGCTCCAAGTGCGGTCGCAGCGGTCCCGGCAGCGGGGGCGTCCGAAGCCTTGACGGCTGTGCTTTCTGGCGACCGTGACTTGAACATCCTCTTCGGTTCCCAAACAGGAAACGCCGCCGGCCTTGCAGAGAAGACGGCCAAGATGGCTGCTAATTACGGCCTCAACGCCAAAGTTGTTGATATGGACGGGTTTGACCTCGCCTCCCTTGCGACGATGAAGCGGGTGATGATCATCACCTCAACATGGGGCGAAGGTGAAATGCCCGACAACGCCGATGTTCTCTGGAACGCCATCAGCGCCAACGGACCTGGCTTGAACGGTGTTCATTACTCGGTCTGTGCCATCGGGGACAGCTCTTACGACGAGTTCTGCAAAGCGGGCCACGATTGGGACGGCAAACTCGGCTCGCTGGGCGGATCGGAAGCCTATCCGATTCAGGAATGCGATGTGGACTTTGAACCTCCTTGGAAAACATGGGTAACCGAAGCTTTGCCTCGGCTTGCCTGCGTTGATGATTCCGGAACCCTTCAGGTTGACCTCCTTGAGGAAATGATGGCCTACGGCGCAGGGGACGACGACGATGTTGTTGAGGGTGACTTCACACCCGGAAGCGTCTTGCGCGATGAAATCTCCGTCACCTTGGAAATTTTCAGGTATTGTCCACAAGCCGCCGAATCCGGTTGGGACACCCTCACCTGCGCCGTGCCGGGCCATGCAACCCTCGAAGATGTCCTGCTGACGATGCAGCGTGATGTTGATGGAAGCCTCGCTTTCCGTCGAGGTTCGGGAGCTGGTACACCCACCACCGGCGTTCGAGCCAACGGACGCATCGTCCTCGCCGACGCTGCCACCGTTGGGGACCTCACCTCGGACGGAGGACGTCTGCGAATTGAGCCGCTCCCCGGCCACCCCGTGGTGCGGGACTTGGTCGTAGACACGTCTCGCTACGAGAGTCACCGAAGTCGGGCCGAACCTTGGATTCGCACGGACCCCCGGGAAGGGGAACGCCTGCCATCTGGATTGGCGATGGGTACCATGGATGCCTCAAGCGCCACCGCCCTCCACCAAGCGGGCGATGTGCTCTCCTTCCAACTCATCCAAGCCATGTCCGACACCCTGCCCCACGACCCGCACTACGAGGGACCCGGCGTTCATTTCCAGCAATGGCTTCGCGCCCTTGACCCACGTACCTCCGAAAAGCAACGACGCCAAATCATGGCTTCGTTACAGGAAAAGGATGGCATTTGGTCCGAAGCGGACCATGCCAGTTTGATGCGCTACGGAGAAGACGGTCGGTTGGCCGCGCGCTCCCTGAACGAGGCCCGCGGTGCCCTGCTCAATCAGAACCGCTATGCTGGAAAGTCTGGGCGACTTGTCAAGTGGTACGGCCGCAGCGTCAAGTGGTCTGGAAACGTCAACGAAACCACGCTCTACCGCCAAGTACTGGGCCCTCTTGGCCTCGTCAGCAACGTGTTCAGCGGGGTCTCTGCTCGCATGGCCTTGGCGTTCACCCGCAACGGTGGCCCGCCGATGCGTGGTCTCCAAGGTTTGCTCGTTCCACCTGCAGGTCTGGGGCGAATCCCGAAGATGTTCAACGGGAAAGTTGACGACTACCACGAAGTCGTGAGTTTGTTCAACGAAATCGACCAGCGATTCTGAGGTGAGATGATGGCGAAGATTGCATACTACCCCGGAAACGTGGCCCGTGCTGGCGCTGCAGAAGTTGAAGATTGCATTCAGCCGCTCTGCAAAGCGCTGAACATCGAACTCGTTGAACTCCCCCGAGCCAGCAGCGATGGAGGCAACGTGATCAAACAGGCCACGCCCAAACTCCAAGACGCCTTGGTCGCACGAAATTTGGCCCTCGCCGAAGCCAAAGGCCTCGACGTGATGACAACCTGTGCTTCCAGTCACGGCATCATGTGCAACACCGCCGACGACATGAAGCGGGATCCCGTCTACGCCAGCGCCCTCAACAACCTCATCGCCCGCACCTCCGGCGTGGAGTACACCGGTGAGACTCAATCCCGTCACCTCCTCCACTACCTCGTCGAGGAAATCGGTCTGGATGCCGTCCGAGATGCGGTGAAGAATCCGCTCAAGATGAAAATCGCCGCTTATTATGGCCCGGACATGCAACGGGATGGTGCGTGTTCTGGAGACGACCCGTTCATGCCGACCTACATGGAGCAACTTATTGAGGCCCTTGGCGGTACGCCTGTTGAATACGATTCGAAGTGCGCCAGCGTCGGCTCCACCTCCATGCTCACCCTTGAGGACGCTTCGTTGGCCATGACCGCAGCCGTGCTCTCCGATGCGATTGAATCGGGCGCCGAACTTGTCGTGAGCGCCTGCACGGTGTCGCACATCAACTTGGACTCTTACCAGTCAAAGGCTGGCCGGGCGTCCGGAAAGCACACCGCCGTCCCCGTCTGTCACCTCTCCGAAGTGGTTGCTTTCGCTTTGGGCTACTACCCTGACCGGCTTGCGCAGTTGCGTACTCGAGTTCGTCTCATCGGTTCGTGAGGCTTCCCAGTACCGTCCTGAGGGCCTTGGCTTCGTCCATGTTGCATCCCGAACGCTCAACGATTTCTTCCTCGGATGCCACCAAGAGCCCAGCAAGATCGGGCGAGAACGCCGTGACAACACCCTTGAGCGCCGCATGACGTTCTACCAAAGGAGCCGTCACGAAAGCAAAACACCTCGCGAGGTGTTCCCGGGCCGTGTCCAGCCACGGATGCGTTGCATCAGGCTCGGCTTCAATTTTCTCAAGTTCCTCTCTCGCAGTGGCGAGGTTTCGGTCGATGGAGGCCTCATCCGCTCGTTTCTCAAAGGCCCATGCGTGCATCCTCTCGAGGTCACCGTGTTCTCGTTTGCTGGCCACCGCAAGGAAATGTGCAGTTTCCTTGGCGTCCCTCACCATCATCACCGGGACACCCAGGTCAAGCGTAACGTGAGCGAGCGCCCCCAACACGGCGTTTGGATGAATCCCGTAACTCGCCTCCCCACCCGTCTCAATCAACAGCAACGGGCGAGCGGCACTGGCGCGAAGGCTTCGGCATTGCTGCAGAAGGCGACCATCCTTGATGGAAGTCAGCAAATCCCGGGCGGTTTTTCGTTCGATGAGGACGCGTTCTGAAAGACGAACATCGCCGCAGGGCAGGTGGGTCAGTGTGATGTTGAAACCAAGCGATTTGAGATAACCGGGAAGGGTTGACTGCCCTTCACGGTGGTCAATGGCGATGCCAGCGCCTTCGCCTCGCACGCCAACAGCTTCGATTTCTTCTTCTGCTGCGTTGAGGACCACTTGGGTCAACCGAGAAAGCGAAGCGGTGTTTCCTTGGGTTTCGGGCGGTCGAAAGTCGTCATCAAACAGCCCCTTTTGTTGTTGTGGGCGTCGTTGGTCAGCTGTCAGCGGCGGGGCCGTACGGTTGCTTTGCGGAGATGGCCTGCGCTGCGTCCGCTCAACTGACCCTTCTTCCAAACGCACCGGTCCGGCTGCCTTGATGGCTTCTTGCAAAAACGCCTCCGCAGGTTGCGTTGCTCCGTTCTTCTCCACAGAAAACGCCTCCAAGGCCTTGGGATTCACAGTGAAACTCTCAAGGAAGGTTTTCTGTTTGACCATTCGAGACAGAAGGTTGTGCATGTTGGCTTCTTGCTGTTCGGATGCTCGTTGAACATAGGCATCCCTGGTGTCGTTGGTCACCAACATGTGGACTGAACCGGCCCGTTGGCGGGCGGTTCTGCCTCGCCGTTGAATGGCGCGCACCGCGCTGGGGACGGGCTCGTAGAGCACAACGAGGTCGGCAGAAGGGACGTCAAGCCCCTCTTCACCAACCGATGTTGCTACCAAGACGTTGATTTCTCCATCGCGAAACCGCTGGAGTTGAGCCAATTGTTCCTTTTGTGTCATGCCTTTTTGCGAACCACGGGATGATTGCCCAACAAACTCGTCGGGATGGACGCCTGGAAGAGGTTGAAGGAGGGCCACGATTTGCTGGACCGAATCTCTGAATTCCGTGAAAATGAGCACCTTGCCTTCGGGTTTCGCTTTGATTTCCTTCTCAACCAATCGGGCGACGATGGCTTGCTTCGGGTGTAATTCCGCCACATCCTTCAAGGCGAGGCGTAAGGCATGAATCACGGGAAGTGCCAACAGTCTGTTCGTTTTTCGCCCGCCCCGCCCTTCCTCTTCCGCCCGGTCGAGGAAGGCCTTTGCCACCGATGTGCCCTGGGTTTGGAGCAGGTTGGTAAGAATGTGAATGCGGCGCAAATCTGCCACGCGTCGTGCAGCGTCGTAGCCTCGCACATCGCGTTGTTGGATGGCACGACTCGCCGAGAGTTGGGCCTTCTCAATGTCCCTGGTGCCAATGTATTCTTTTGGAGCGAGAAACCCAAGGCGCTGCAAATGATGCACTTCTGCTTCAAAATGCGTCTTGAGGGGTTGGATCAGGGTCGTGAGGGTGTCGGGGAGGTCCAGGCGGTGCAGATGGATTTCCATGTCAACATCGTAGGGCTGCATCAGCGCCTCTCCACGCTTGGCCAAATCCAGATTGTTGACGTTGAGGTTTCGCTGCACCTCCGAGACGGTCCGAGCGTTTGACCCCGGGCTGGCGGTGGCGGCCAGCACACGCCCATCGGGTTTTGCACGTCGGTAGAGGTTGCCGACCTGGGCATAGGCGTGGTTTCCCGTGGCGTGATGGGCCTCGTCAAGAATCAGCAGTTCGACCTCCGAGAGGTCGATGATGCTGTTCATCGCATCGTTGCGAATCACCTGCGGCGTGGCCATCACCACCGTGGCCTCCTCCCAGCGACCGCGCCGCTTTTCGGGGGGGGTGTCCCCGGTGTATGCCACGATGCGGTCTTCATCAAGGCGCAGCCGCTCCTTGGCCATCCTCACCTGCTGGTCCACCAACCCCGTCGTGGGTGCAACCAAGACGATTTTTTCTGCTCCGTTTCGAAGGTATTCGGCCATGGCCATCCACTGGACTGCGGTTTTTCCAAACCCCGTTGGCATGACCATCAAGGTCGAGAACGAGAGGATGCGTTGCAGCGAACGAAGTTGGTATGCTCTGGCTTCCACGCCTTCCCGCAGGAACTCGTGATTCACCTGAGCCATGACCTTGCACCTTGGTCTAGGGTTCAAAAGGATGATGTGGGGGGTGCGCTGAAGAGTGAATGTCTTGCGACGGTGTCGCTTGAGAAACCTTTGAAGGCCTTCAACGGTCATGGCGACCCACGCAACCCCCTATCGCCCAAACCGAACCGCATATATACGGGTGGAAAGTCGGAGGGACGCTCAAAGGTGAGTAGCCAGACACAATGGGCCATCCCTCGAGGACCCCAACTGGCCCTTCCCCGCTCGTGGGAATGGACCTCCGTGTCACGGCTTCGACGCTGCATGGGCCCTCGTACGCCCCCCTCGGTGGGGCCAATGCGTTGTAGAAAACACTGGAGGAATCCAACATGGCAAAGCGAAACCACCCACGTCGTGGATCAATGGCGTTCAGCCCGCGCAAGCGTGCGAACCGCCCCTTTGGTCACGTCAAGTCGTGGCCCACAACCGATGCGAGCGAAGTCCGCGTGCAGGGATTCGCCGGCTGGAAGGCCGGTATGACCCACATTCTGGCTCGCGATATGAACCCACGAAGCACCTCGGCAGGTCAAGAAATCCGAGTCCCTGTCACCGTCGTTGAATGCCCAAAGATGCGCATTCTCGGCGTCCGTGGCTACGAGATGACCCCCTACGGCATGCAAGCCCGTGGCGAGGTCTGGGCCGAAGCCGACCAAATCGCCGATGCCTTCCCTGAACTCTTCAAGCGAGTCCCTGTTCGAAAGGAACACGACGCAGCGAAGCATTTCACCAACCTCGAGCAGGCTGACCTCTGTGAGGTCCGCCTCATCGTGGCCACCCAACCCCACACCATGGCCAGCCTCCCGACCAAGGTTCCTGACGTCATGGAAATGGGTCTCACCGGCGGCACCATGGGCGACCAACTGACATGGGCCAAGGAAAAACTCGGTGAAGAATACAGTTTCACCGATGCCTTCGAAGAAGGCGCCATGACCGACATCGTCGCCATCACCAAGGGCTATGGCTGGCAGGGTGTCATCAAGCGGTTTGGTGGAAAGCTCCAGTCGCACAAGAACTCCAAAAAGCGCCGGCAGCACGGGAACATGGGTGCCTTCGGTGACGGCTATGTCCGAAAGACGATTCGCCAAGGCGGTCAAACGGGCTACCACCAGCGCACAGAGTACAACAAGCGGGTGCTGCGCGTCGCCAACCCAGAAGACCATTCCATCACCCCCGCCGGTGGTTTCCTCCACTACGGCGAGGTGAAATCCGACTACATCCTCGTGAAGGGAAGCGTTCCTGGCCCAGCCAAGCGATTGATTCGCTTCCGCGACGCCACTCGGGCCCCCAACACCGTCTATGATTACGAAATTACGTACGTGAGTACGGCATCCAAGCAGGGGGCCTGAAGATGAAGGTCGCTACCAAAGACATCGTGAACACGGTCACCCAAACCGAGATGGACGCCGGCAAACTCTCGGCGCGTTTTACCGTCGAGGTGACGGAGGGTTCCAAAGTCGACCTTCCAACGGCGTTTGAAAGCGAGATTCGCGAAGATCTCGTGAAGTTGGCCGTCGCTTCGAGTCGAGCCAACCGCCGACAACCCTACGGTTCACGCCCACACGTCGGAAAGCGTCGCCCCATGTCGGGGATGAAGCACTCCGTTGAATGGTGGGGCAAGGGCCGTGGTGTCTCTCGCATCATGCGGCGAACCGGTTCCCGACGGGGTGCTCAAAACCCCCATACTCTCGGCGGACGCCGTGCACACGGCCCCAAGGTTGAGAAGAACTGGTCCCGGAAATTGAACGCAAAGCAACGGTCCGCTGCACGGGATGCTGCCCTCGCTGCGACGGTATCTATGGAAACCGTTGCTGCACGAGGTCATCGGTTCGATGACACCGTTGCGCACCTGCCCATCGTTTTGGGCACCTACACGGAAGTCGTTGATGGAAAATCAACCGAGTACGACATCGAGGCCTTCAACCACGGTTCTGCAACCCGCAAGGCCGCTGCCATCTTTGCCGGCCTCGGCCTTGGCCCAGACATGGAGCGTGCTCGAAACGGTCGCAAGATTCGTGCCGGAAAAGCCACCATGCGTGGCCGTGTTCACAAGACGCCGAAATCCATTCTTCTCGTGGTCAAGGACAAAACTGGACTTGCCCAAGCAGCCCGCAACCTCCCTGGGGTGGATGTGGTCGCTGCTCGAGATCTCTCGGCTGAAGACCTTGCACCTGGCGGCGATGTCGGTCGGTTGACGGTGTTTACGAAAGCGGCTTTGGAGGCCATGAACTGAGGTGAAATCATGAACGCATACGACATCATCATCCAACCTTGGTTGACGGAGAAGTCCATGGAGGCTCGTACCAGCGAGCAGCGGTTGGAATTCATCGTCCGCCGTTCCGCCACCAAGGCCCAAATCGCACGGGCCGTTGAGACCATCTTCGATGTTGAAGTGGCCAAGGTGAACGTGCGCAATTCCAAGCACGGCAAGCACGCCTCGGTGAAGCTTGCTGAAGGCTACGACGCAGAAGACGCTGCGATGCGTCTGGGAGCATTCTGAGGTGATGTATCATGGGTAAGAGAATACGTGCACAACGCAAAGGTTCCTCTCCACGCTACCGCGTGGCGAGCCACCGTTTCCCCGGCAAGAACCGCATGCCTCGTGATAAGGACGTGGTTTGCGAAGTGACCGAGTTGATTCACAGCCCGGTCCATACCGCTCCTCTCGCTCGGATCAAGACGCCCGACGGCGATACGACGCTTGTGGCCGCCACCGAAGGCCTCGCCGTTGGGAGCAAAGTGGCCATTGGTGACAACGTGGCACTACGGCCTGGGAACATCACCGAGATTGGGAACATCCCTGAAGGGACGGCCATCAACAACCTCGAACTTCGTCCTGGTGACGGCGGTAAAGTGGCTCGCTCCGGCGGCAACTCGTGCATGGTAGAATCCCGCATGGGCTCAACCGTACGTGTTCGCATGCCTTCCGGTGCCCTGAAAGAACTTCCAGCATCCTGCCGGGCGACCATCGGTGTGCTCGGCGGCCACGGCCGTGATGAGATGCCTATGCGAACTGCTGGAGCCGCCTACTACAAGGCCAAGGCCCGAGGCAAGTTGTACCCGCATGTTTCCGGTGTGGCCATGAACCCTGTTGACCACCCGCACGGCGGTGGTAACCACCAAGCTGTTCACGGACCCAACTCCGTCGCCCGCGGCACCCCGCCGGGCGCTAAGGTCGGTCTGATTGCACCACGGCGAACAGGTCGAGGACGAGGAAAGAAAATCTGAGGTGATGATGCATGGCACGTAAGAAGAAGTCGTTTATGACCCCCAAGGCCAGTCGACGAAAGGCACGTAAGCGCCTCTCAACCACCTCGGCTCGCGTCAAGAAGGAGTTTACCTACCGTGGATTCTCCATGGAGGAACTCAACAACATGCCCATGTGGCCAGAGACCGAAGACCAAGACTACATCGTCGGTTTGTTGCCCTCTCGCGTACGGCGCAGCCTCGGCAGGGGTCTATCGGTGGAGAATGAGAACTTCATCGCCCGCGTCGCTCGCGCCCAGAGCAACACGGTCCGCACCCACCGCCGAGACATGCCCATCCTTCCGCAATTTGTCGGACGCCGCATTGCTATCCACAACGGTCAGCATTTCGTTGAGATTGACATCAAACCCGAAATGATTGGCCATTATCTCGGCGAGTTCGCTGTGACTCGCCGTGGCGTGGCCCACAGTGGCCCCGGTGTTGGTGCTACCCGTTCGTCGAAGCACGTTCCATTGAAGTGAGGTGAGAAGGATGGCAAAACGAAACCAAATGGACCGACGTACCCGTCGGCGACAACTCCCTCAGCGAGGTTATACCCAACTTCTGCAAGGCAACCGTCTCGCAACGGCACGGGCGACCAATGTCGACATGCACGTCAAGCACTGCTTTGAAGTGTGCCGTGCTGTGAAGAACAAGACCGCCGGCGATGCCGTCGCTTACCTGAACGAAGTGCTCAAGATCGATTCTGACCGAGCCGATATTCGCCGTAAAGCCGCCGCTGTCCCCTATCGATTGGGCAGCGGAAACAAGCGCAAGCGACGTTCAGGTCCTTCGATGGTGGGTCACCGCAAAGGCGGTATCGGTCCAGGCCGATACCCTGTGAAAGCCTCAAGGTCGATTTTGAAGCTCATTGAAAGCGCCATGGAGAATGCCCGATTCCAATACGAAGACATCGATGCAGAAGAAATGGTGATTTCTCACATCGCCGCCCACCGTGGACCCATTCGCCGCGGATGGATTCCGCGGGCCCGTGGCCGAGCCACGCCCAGCAACCACTATCGCGTGAATTTGGAAGTCTTCCTCGAAGACGTGAACGCTACGGACGACGATTTGGAGGACGATTTCTGAGGTGAACATCATGGGTAAGCAAAACATTCTACGAACCATCGTCAACCGCAACGTCGAGCGTCTGCTCGTTCGTGAGTTCTTGATGAACAACACGAAGAAATCAGGATTTGGGGGCCTCGATATTCGCCGTGTTCCCGAAGGCACCGAAGTGACCGTCCACGCTGAGCGTCCTGGAATGGTCATTGGTCGAAAGGGGAAGATCATCAACGACCTCCAGAACCGACTGCGCCAGGAGTTCGACCTCCCCAACCCCAAACTCAAGGTTGAAGAGGTGCAGAACCCGACGCTGAACGCCCAAGTGATGGCCGAAAAGATCGCCGCATCCCTCGAGCGAGGTTGGTACCATCGTCGTTCCTGCCACAGCGGCGCACAAAACGTCATGGACGCTGGTGCTCGTGGCGTGATCATCACCGTGGCTGGAAAGCTTACGGGCTCCCGCAACCGAACCGAGAAGTACATTCGCGGCCACGTGAAGTATTGCGGTGAAACTGCTCTTGAACACATGGACAAAGGTTACTCCGTTGCCGTGAAGAAACTCGGGACCATCGGTGTCACCGTTGAAATCATGCGGCCCGGCACCAAACTGCCTCACGAAATCAGCATTTACTCCAACGAAGAGCTGAAGATTCAGGCCGCCCAAGCAGAAGCAGAAGGAGAGGATGCGCAATGAGTTTCGTCTCCAACCGCGAAATTGCTTCCATGAGTGCTGAGGCTCGACAAGCCCGCCTCTTGGAACTTCAAGAAGAGTTGCTGCAACTTCGGGCTGAGAAGGCCCTTGGTGGCACGCCGTCAAACATGGGTGCCTACAAGGCCACCCGTCGGAGCATCGCTCGCCTAAAGACGCACATGCACAACCAACAATGAAACAAACCCGAGGTGATGAAGAACAATGGCTGCTATTTGCAACGTTTGCGGACTTCCCGATGAACTGTGCATTTGTCAAGAAATTGCAAAAGAGCAACAGAAAGCCATCATCTCAACCGAACGACGACGATATGGAAAATTCGTAACCAAAGTGGAGGGCATCGACGACGCAGCAATTGACATCAATCAACTCGCAAAGACCCTGAAGAACAAATGCGCAGCAGGCGGAACGGTGAAAGGGCGATTGATTGAACTCCAAGGGGACCACAAAAAGAAAGCTGCAGAAGTGCTCAAAAACAACGGATTCAATGTGGAGGTGCGATGAGATGAACATGTACAATCAACCTTGGATCGGCCGTTCCCTGGTCGTCGTCGACTCGACCGATGCAACCTTGCTCGGTCGGAACGGGACCGTCGTGAACGAATCACGAAACACCGTCTCGCTTCTCGAAGGCGAGCGCACCCTCGTCTTGAACAAGGCGAGCATCACATTCACGGTTGGCAACAGCGATGTTGCCATTGAAGGGGCCATGGTGAGTCAACGCCCTGAAGACAGGATTCACCGAACATACAGGAAGGCATGATACAATGCAAGAACATCGCGACATTGGCGTAGACGTAAAAACCCCCACCGGTGAGTGGGACGGTGATGTGAACTGTCCGTTTTACGGCAGTTTGCGCCTGCGAGGGCAAGTCCTCGAAGGCACCGTCTCCAGCGTGAACATGCAGAAAACCATCACGATTGAACGGAACAACGTTCGCTACATGAAAAAGTACGAACGCTTTGAAAAGCGTACCAGCGCCGTCTCCGCTCATCTTCCATCGTGCATCGGCGACGTCAACATAGGCGACACGGTCAAAATCATGGAATGCCGACCGCTTTCCAAGACCGTCTCCTTTTGCGTGATTGAAAACTCCGGAGGTGTTGCTTGATGAAGGGCATCGCCGGAAGACAAACCCGTGGACTGCCAACCGCAGCCCGCCTTCACGTTGCCGACAACACCGGCGCCAAGGTCGTCCAGATCCTGAACGTCTTGAAGCTGGGCGGCACCATGCGTCGTTACCCAGCTGCAGGTGTTGGCGATATGGCCAAAGTCTCGGTGAAGAAAGGGACACCCGATACTCGCCGACAAATGTTCAATGCCGTTATCATTCGGCAACGCCGACCCTTCCGCCGCGTGGACGGCACCTGGGTTCAATTCGAAGACAATGCATGTGTTATCGTCAACGAGAAAGGCGACGTGACAGGATCGGACATCAAGGGACCGGTTTCTCGTGAAGCCGCTGAACGCTGGCCTCGTATCGCAGCAAATGCGAAGCAAATTGTGTGAGGGAGAACCATGGTCAAAAGTATGAAACCAGGAAAACAACGCAAAGCGCACTACAATGCGCCAAAGCACGAGAAGCGAAAGCGCGTCGCCGCTCGCCTCCAACTGAGCAAACCCGACGCTCGTTTTGCCGGTGTCCGGACGGTTACGGTTCGTGTCGGCGACATTGTTCAAGTGACCCGTGGCGACCAATCCCACGGTGGAAAGCGCCACGGTGGTACCCGGGGCAAGGACCCCCTCACCGGCGCCGTGTTGCGCATTGATGCCGAAAAAGGCCGACTGTACATTGAGGGCGTGAAAGCCAGCAAGGCCGACAACAAAGAGGAGGCTGTTCCCGTTCATGCCTCGAACGTCGTGGTAACTCAACTTGACGAGTCAGACCGTCTGCGAATCGCAAAATTGACCGGTAACAGGAGCTGAAGAAAATGAGCAACAATCACTTGAAGCGCTTGGCCATGCCACGAAGCTGGCCTCTGCCACGAAAAACCACGGTCTGGGTGACCCGTCCTTCCCCAGGAGCTCACACGCTTGAGCATTGCATGCCGATTACACTGGTCCTCCGGGATGTCCTCGGCATGGCCGATACCGCCCGTGAAGTTCGGTATATCCTCCACAACGAACTCGCCCAAGTCGACGGTCGTGTCGTGAAAGACACTCGGCGTGGCGTGGGTCTCATGGACGTTCTAAGCGTCGGGGACGAACACTTCCGTTGCGTCCTTGACCACAACGGACGCTTGCGCTACCGCCCCATCTCGGCTGCTGAATCCTCATGGAAGGTGTGCCGCATTGACGGTAAAAGCACCATCAAAGGTGGGAAGACTCAGTTGAACCTCCACGACGGTCGCAACATCCTCGTTGACGACGCTCAAGCCTACAACACGGGCGACTCGCTGAAACTCAACCTTCCGGACCAGAAGATCCTCGAACACATCCGCTTCGGTGAAGGCACCCGGTGCTTCTTGATTGGCGGCGCTCACGTCGGCTCCACGGCGGATGTCAAGGAATACATCGTCAAGCGTTCGAGCATGCCAAACGAAGTTCAATTTGACGGCTTTGACACGGTTGCCCGAAACGTCTTCGCTGTTGGCGACGCTGCGCTTCCCCTGACGGAGGTGACGCAATGAGCGCTACGGCCAACCCCATGAGTCAACTCCGCGTGACGAAGGTTTGCGTCAACATTGGTGTGGGCGAAGGTGGGGACCGCCTCGTCAACGCCGAAAATGTGTTGGAGATGGTTACGGGCGTCAAGCCACAACGTACCCTCGGACGCATTCAAAACCGAGACCTGAAGGTCAGAATCGGTGCGCCCATCGGTTGCAAAGCAACCATGCGCAAGCAAGAGGACATCACCGAGTTCCTCACCAACGCTTTCGCTTGCCGTGAAGGCATCATTCCCGCATGGAACTTTGACCGAGAGGGCAACCTTTCGTTCGGTGTGCGGGATTACACGGATTTTCCCGGTCAGAAATACGACCCCGACATCGGTATTTTCGGCATGGACATCACGGTGGTCTTGGAACGCCCAGGCCACCGAGTGAGTCGCCGCCGCCGTGCAAAGAGCAAGGTCGGCATGCACCACCGTGTCTCGGCGGACGAATCCCGAGCATGGTTTGTTGAGAACTTCAACGTCAAAATCTTGGAGGAGTAAGGATGGCACGAGATCACGGAGAGAGAATTGGACGAACCATCGGATGTCGGCGCTGCGGTCGCAAGCGAGGCATGATTCGACGGCATGGACTTCGTCTTTGCCGTCAGTGTTTCCGAGACGTGGGACCTGAAATTGGGTTCAAGAAGATGAACTGAGGAGGAATGAAGCATGCAATTTGATCCATTGAACGACGCACTCGTCAAAATCTACAACGCTGAGCAGGCTGGGAAATTCAACGTGGAGTTGACACCGGCTTCGAAACTGCTGAGCAACGTGCTGAACATCATGCAAGCCTCCGGCTATGTCGGCGGCATTGAGCGGGTAGAAAACGGCCGTGGCGATGCCTTTGTCGTCGAGCTCCGAGGCACCATCAACCGCTGCGGTACGGTGAAACCCCGCCACAGCGTTCGACGCCAAGAATACGAGAAGTGGGAAACCCGCTACTTGCCGGCACGCGACTTCGGGTTGCTCATCTTGACGACCAACTCTGGTGTAATGCACCATTACGACGCAAAAGACGCTCGAATCGGCGGGAAACTGCTCGCCTATGTGTACTGAGGTGAAATGAATGGCAAAACTCGACAGAATCGAACACATCGTAACCGTCCCTGAAGGCGTGACCGCCAACATCAGTGAAGACGGCGTCGTGACCATCACCGGCCCGAAGGGTTCCTTGAACCGCACCTTCCAAAGCGGCTTCATCGACCTCTTCCAAGACGGCTCCGGCATCGTAGTGCGTGTGGACCTGCCACGGCGCAAACAACGGGCTCTTGCTGGAACATGGAACGCCCACCTCAACAACATGGTCAAGGGTGTCACGGAGGGTTTCACCTACAATTTGAAAGCCTTTTACTCTCACTTCCCGATGACCCTTGCCGTCAACGGCAACACCTTCACCGTCAACAACTACTTTGGTGAGCGTGTTCCACGAACGGCTGACATTCTCGAGAACGTTGACGTGAAGGTCTCCAACAAAGTGGAGATCACCGTCTCCGGAATTGACAAGGAATCGGTCGGTCAAACCGCAGCCAATATTGAGCGCTGCACCACGGTGAAGAAGCGTGACCGCCGGGTCTTCCAGGATGGGATTTACCTGTTGAACAAGGAGTGATGAACATGGCAGAAGATTACGAATCAATGACCGTAGCGCAACTCAAAGAGGCGCTCAAAGAACTTGACCTTCCCGTTTCGGGCAAGAAGTCCGACCTCCTCGCCCGTCTTCAAGAAGCGGCTGGGGCAGAAGCCACGGCTGATGTGGATGAGGAAATCGTCGAAAACGATGCATCTGCTTCCGCAGACGACGGCTGGGACGACGAAGATTGGGACGACGAAGCAGATGATGTCTACACGGTGAAGCAGAAGCCGGTTCTTGACGAGGACATGAAAGCCGCCCTCTCCTTGCGAGCAGCTCAAAAGAAGAAGACGCCTTCCTTCCGTCGAACGGAATGGTTCCGCTACAAGCGCCTTTCCCGCTCTGGATGGCGAGCCCCTCACGGAATGGACAACAAACAGCGCCGCAACTACAAGTATCGTGGGTCGCTTGTCCGCATCGGCCACGGCAAAGTCGCTGCTGCCCGGTTCCTTCACCCCTCCGGATTCAAGGAAGTGATGGTGCACAACCTTGCTGACCTCGAAACCATCGACCCAGAGACCGAAGCCGCCCGTGTTGGGGGCTCGGTCGGAGGGCGAAAGCGAGAAACCCTCTACGCACGGGCCGATGAACTTGGCATTCGTGTGCTCAACCGACGGAGGGATGTCTGATGCAAATCACCAATCAAAAGCGAATCGCTGCACGCCTCTTGGGCTGCGGTGAGAACCGAGTCTGGATCAACCCACTTTACGTGGACCAAGTGGCCTCCGCCGTCCAAACCGACGACATTCGGGAGTTCATTGACGAAGGCTGGATCAAGGCAAAACCGGTCAAGGGAACGTCCCGTGTCCGGGCCCGAGCCCGCTTGGCACAAAAGCGCAAAGGCCGCCGCAAGGGACAAGGAACCCGAGCAGGTACAGCCAATGCCCGAAGCCCTCGAAAGCACCGCTGGATGCGAACCATTCGCAGTCAGCGCCGCGTGCTCAAGGAACTTCGCGAGGACGCCACCATCGAGCCATCTCAATACCGACGCTACTACCTCAAGGCCAAGGGCGGTTCTTACCGGTCCATCGCCCACATGCGTTCGCAAATGGCGTTGGAAGGCGTGACGTTCAAAGGAGGGGATGAGTGATGGCCGGAAACAACCGTCGCTCCATCTTCCGCCGCCGAAAGGCCGGAGTTACCGACTACCGCCGTCGCCTCAAGTTGTTGCGAGGCCGAGTGCCACGGGCCGTGGTCCGCATCTCCAACACGCGGACGACCTGCCAGTTGGTTTCATGGGCCGCTGACGGCGACTTGGTTTCCGTCAACGTGACAGGCTCTGACTTGGTGAAGAAATACGGCTGGCCCGAAGGACGGTCATTGAAATCCGTTCCTGCCTCTTACCTTGTCGGCTTTGCCATGGGCAAAGCTGCCATCGCCAGCGGTGCTGACGAAGCCGTCTTGGACATCGGTTTGGCCGCAAACTCTCCGGGAAGCCGCGTTTATGCCGCCCTCAAGGGCATGTGCGACGCCGGTCTTGACATCCCTCACAGCGAGGAGGTCTTTCCCGATGAAGACCGCTTGAACGGGGCTCACATCGACGAAAAGATCGCCAAAGACATTGAATCCACAAAATCCAAAATTGAGGGGGCCAACTGATGACTGAAGAAGACACGCCAACCATGGCGCCGGGCCTGTTGCAGGCTTACGCCCCAGAAGAAGCCGATGAAATGCCCGACCCCCGCCGTCGCCGTCGCCAACAGGACGACCCGATTGCAAACCTCCGCAAGTGGGAACCCAAAACCCGCCTCGGTGCTGCGGTCATGGCTGGAAAAATCATCACGTTCGAAGCCGCACTTGCGTCAGGCTTGCCCATTCGCGAGGTCGAAATCGTTGACGCCTTGATTCCCAACCTCGAAGACGAGGTTATCTCGGTGAACATGATTCAACGCATGACCGACAGCGGCCGCCGTGTTCGCTTCAATGTCATGGCCTGCGTCGGCAACCGCGACGGCTACGTCGGTTTGGGTATGGCCAAAGCCAAGGAAGTGGCTACCGCCATCCGAAAAGCCATCACTGCTGCCAAACTCAACCTGATTGCAGTCCAGCGCGGAAACGGTTCTTGGGAGTCCGCTTCCGGGCCAGGAAACACCGTCCCGTTCAAGATCAACGGACGGGCGGCCTCCACCCGCGTGACGCTCATGCCCGCTGCTCAAGGCAAGGGCTTGGTCATCGGGGAAACCGGAAAGCGTGTCTTGGAACTCGCTGGCATCGAAGACGTGTTGTCTCGGACAAAGGGGCAAACCCGAACAACCATCAATTATGCTTCGGCCACTTTCAACGCCTTGAAAAACATCAACACCACGCGCGTAACCAACGCTCAGCGTGATTCGCTGTACATTCACACCGGGAGGAAGAACGCATGACATTCATCGTTGTACGAGCACGAAGCGACGTGAAGGTTGAACGGTCCATCCGAGAGACGATGGGGCACATGAATTTGACCCGCGTGAACCACGCCGTGATCATCCCCGACAACCCCCAATACAGGGGCATGTTGCAGAAGGCCAAGGACTACGTGACCTGGGGCGAGGCCGACGTTAGTGTTGTTGAGCGCATGCTCAGCGAACGGGGCCGAATGACAGGCGACCACCCGTTGACGGATGCCATCGTTGCCGAGCACACCGAGTTCTCCAACATTGCCGACTTCGCCAAAGCCATCGTTGCTGGCGAAGCTCAAGTGAAGGACATTCCTGAATTGAAGCGCGTCTTCCGCCTCCACCCTCCTCGAGGGACCAAAGGCTGGGGCGGCATCAAGCGAAGTTTCGTCGTCGGCGGCGCCCTCGGTGCACGAGGCGATGCCATCGGTGAACTCGTTGACCGCATGATTTGAGGTGAAGAAGATGGGTACGAAAGCAAACAAGCACCGTGGACGAAACCGTTACCACGGTCGAGGAAAGAAAGCCGGTCGTGGCGCTGGAAAGCGTGGTGGCCGAGGAAACGCTGGTATGAACAAGCACCGCGTCATGACGCGAATCAAATACATGCCCAAGCACTGGGGTATGCACGGATTCAACCGCCATCCTTCGCTACGAACCGTTCACGTCACGGCCAACGTCGGCCAACTTGAGACCATGGCCAACGGAGAAACCACGGTCGATTTGACCGCCATGGGGATTGACAAACTTCTCGGCAGCGGGAAGGTCCAAACGGCCTTGACCGTCATCGTCGAAGAAGCCAGCGCCCGTGCTGTTGAGAAAATTGAAGGCGCTGGCGGCTCCGTTGAAACCGGCGATGACGACGAATGGGAAGAGGACGAAGACTGAGTCTAAACGGTGGAATTCATCATGAAACACAAGCCAATTCCGTGGGCCATCGCACTGACCGGTGTGCTGTACTACGCCCTGCTCATTTACTGGCAGTCCGACGAATTGTCGGGCACGGGTCAAGCACGGGATGCCGCCGTTTTCGGATTGATTTTCTCCGTAGCCTATCTCGCCTTCTGCATGTGGTGTTTCCAACGTGATTTGCCTGCAGGGTTGAAGGACATGCCCTTCGTTGGAAGGTACGGTAAACTCACCGCATGGTTGGCCTTTGCCTCGATAGCGGTGTGGTATGTGCGCCCGTCCGCCTGGGGGGGTTACGACGAAGGCGTCGGATTCTTCCTCGTCGGTATCCTCCTGCTTGGCTTTGGCGCATCAGCCATTCTGACGTGTTTCATGTGGGGCGGTGACGACAGCAGCCGTCTTTACGCCCTTCGCCGCTTCGTTGATGTTTACCCGACCATCACCAAACCTGAGCGCCACGTTCGCTTCAACGAAAAGATGTGGACCACGACCTTTGTTCTCATCATCTACTTCGGTATGACCAACGTTATGCTGTTCGGGCTGTCCGGCCAGGCACTTGACCTGTTCAGCGGTTTCCGCTCCATCATGGCCGGGGCATCGGGGACCATCATGCATTTGGGCATTGGACCCATTGTTACGGGTTCCATCATCATGCAGTTGTTCGCAGGTGCGAAGATCATTCGCCTTGACTTGAGCAACTCGGAAGACAAGGCGATGTATCAAGGCGTGCAAAAACTCCTGGTTCTCATCATGATTCCAATTGAATCCATTCCACAGACCTACGGGTTCCTTGACCCAAGCGATTGGCTCATCGATGCTTACGGATTGGGATGGGCCAACTTTGTTATCGTAGCCCAACTCTTTGCAGGCTCGTACCTGGTGTTCTTGCTGGACGAACTCGTGAGCAAATGGGGCATTGGGTCAGGTATTTCCTTATTCATCGCAGCGGGTGTCGCCCAATCAACCTTCGTCGGCACCCTTTCCCCCTTGGCCACCACATCGGGCGCACCCTATTCCACTCAAAACCCACCCTCAGGGACTTTGCCCATGATTTTTTACATGTTCCGGCAGTCGACGAATTACGAGATGATTCAATCAAACGGATTTGAAGTGATGTTGCTCACGCACGTGAACCCCGTTGCGGCTTTGGTATCGTCGATCATCGTTTTCCTCGTTGTGGCCTACGCAGAATCCAGCAAACTGGAACTCCCGCTCACCCACGCCAAGGTACGTGGCCACCGCGGCCAATACCCCATTCGGCTGGTCTATGCATCGAACATTCCGGTGATTTTGATGGCTGCATTGTTGGCCAACATCAACATGTTCACGCTTCTCTTCTGGAGCCACCCAACCCTCAGCCAAACCCCCATATTGGGACAAAACGGGTGGGCGTCGGCCTCGGCGTACATCGGAACATACGAACCCGGTCAGACCACTGCCTCCGGAGGATTTGCTTGGTATGCGAGCATGGTGAACGGGGTCAACGATTGGCTGATTCCGCTGCTCAATCAGCAGGGTGACGTGTTCGGTCACACCCTGCCGCAAATCATGGTTCACGTTGTCTTCTATGTGGCGTTGATGACCGTAGGTTCGATGGTTTTCGCGAAGTTCTGGATTGACACCACGAACATGGGGACGAAGGACGTAGCCAAACAAATTCAAAACACAGGTATGCAGATTCCCGGATTCCGAAACAACCCCAAGGCGGTCGAGAAGATTCTCGAAAACTACATCCCACCTGTGACCTATTTCTCGGGTGCGTTCGTCGGTTTGCTCGCTGCGGGTGCCGACCTGCTGGGAACGGTCGGAAATGCGACGGGAACAGGTCTCCTGCTGGCTGTTGGTATTATCTTGCGTACCTACGAACAAATCCAGAAGGAACAGGCCATGGAAATGCATCCGATGATTCGTCAGTTCTTCGGTGCCGAGTAATCCTTCATTTAGGAGGAGAACGGGTTTCTCTTCATGGTGGAAGGCAAGCCGGTTGTTTGGGTCAAAAAAAAGCCCGATGCTTACCGGATGGTCGCTGACCAGGACGGCACCCGTCTGGAGCCCTCCAAGAGCATGACGCTCCGTGTGGTCGGAACCGTCTTCTTCCTCGTGATGGCGTCCATCACCACGCTGTTCAGCCTTGGTATCTACAACGAGGCTCAATCCGTTGACGAATCCCCAAGTGAATCGGGATGCTGGAATTGGCAAACAGAAGTCCTCATTGGCGGCAACCCACCTTATTGCTATGACGGACCTGTCGGGATTGTCATCGATTTACTTG
>JAURDW010000027.1 GCA_030827745.1 Candidatus Poseidonia sp. | reverse complement strand
CAGTTGCCTTGAGCCACCTTGAACCAACCAAATCTTGGCTCCTCCAAACGACCGCTCTCGAGCAATTCATCGAGGATTGATTCGGCTTTCTCCCTCACATGGCCACGAGCGACGGCGTTTTTGAGGACCGTGTCAAAATCCACGCCCTCCCCTTGGTCGAGATGGCCCACAACCTGCACCAAGAAGGATTCGAGTCCGGTGGACTCCCCGCCCCCTTCCCCGGAAGCATCGTCACCTTGGTCAGTGGGCAAAGACATCATTGGAGGCGGTGTTGTCGCCGCCTCGATGCGTCCTTCTGCAATGTCAAGTGCTTGCATGAGGTTGAGTTTGAACGGTTCAAGATCCACGTCTCCATAATGATTCCTTGCGACCAACAAACTGCTTGGGACGCCAGCACGGGCATAGGCGTCAACCGTGGGTTCAACCTCCAAAGCAGCGGCGTGGGCGTTCATTCTGTCCATCGTGCTCTGGCAGGCATCAAGCAGCCAATTCGCATAAACGTCCCTTGAGACCACGCAGGCTTCTTCGGGGCGCAGGGAGGTGTAAACCGCCCCCTCATCGGTTTGGTACCATCGCGTTTTGGCCGTCATCATCACCAGAAGGGGTTCACCATCGTTCAGGCGTTCAACCCATTGATGGGACAATTCTCGCATCATTTCGGAATTGTAATCGCCCACTGAGAAGTAATGCAGGCCTGTCGGGTCTCGCAGTTGCCCTTGATACAGCGTGGCCCCGTTGGACGTTTCTCGCTGCTCAAGCCGTTCGAGAAGGCCTGCTGCGACCACGCGATTGACCTTTGCCCCGAGTTTTGTGATGATGAACGAGGGGTCGTATTCCCCTGAACCCTTTTCGTGAAGCGTGGCGCTCCCAAATTCGGAAGCCAGAAGCAGGTGAGCCGGTTGGCGTGCAATTCGGGCTCGCTCCATCAGTTCCACCCCCATTGAGCTCGCAGTTCCGTCGCCCGCATTTGAGCATCCCGAGATTCGACGCTCAAGCCCTCTGCAAGAATCATGGCGCCTTGGTCATCGACGATGGTGCGACCTTGCACCGAAACCTCCCTTCCAAGAAGGTGTTCACGAACCTGCTGCACAAAACCGAGGTCGCCGTGTTCCTCCACGCTTGCCCTCAATTCGTCATCGGTCATGGATAGAGCAGCCAAAGAAGCCTCTTTGTTGGCAAGAACAGCGGTGGTTGCACCCGCTTCGTCAACAACGAGTCGCAACCTGACATCTTCGTTGCCTTCGTTTGCGCCATGGTCGTAGCATGCGCCGTCCCTCAGGACGCGCCGACACTCCGTGCATCGCATGATGTAACCCGAGTCTTCCCGGACGCTCACCACTATGCCGCTGGTCTCAATGCCGACGCGGCTGGGCCCTGCGGCGAGTTCCGAAAGTGGCACGTGGACCGAGTGGTTGGCCAGGTCAAGCTCCACACCCCACGGTGGAGCATCAAGCACCTCCAACTGATCGGTCCGGTCCACCGTCATGTCAGGAATGCCCTGCCATGCACGAACACGAGCGCCTTTCACGCTGACCGAGACGGGTAACGAAGCCACATCAAACGGCAACTCGTCCCATATGCTCATTCTGCATCGGCCAGTCGGGTCAACAATCTGGCCAGACCAGAGGAATTTTTCAACGCCATCGCGCTCGAAGGTCCGCTGGGTCAATTCGGTAATCTGAACGACGGCATCAACGTCCCGGGCGCCGTCCGTAAAGCCCGATATGGGTGTGTTCGCCCGGTCGGACAAGGTATCAAGGTCGGCGAAGGACGTGTCGTGGTAAACTTCCACTCGCGTCGTGCGACCAAAATTGAGTTCGGGAGTGTTGCGGAAGCTTCGGACTTGAGCACCGTCAAATTTGAGCAGCGTACCGACTTCGTGCTCAAAGGGTTCCCAAGAGAGGAAACCAATCGTGCCCGTGGCGTCGGCAATTCTCCCCCGCACAACATCGATGGAGCCCGATCCGTCCTTTCTGTGAATTTGGTCCGGTCGGGAGGCGAGAACACGCCCGACGACACAAATGTATCCCTCTGCAGGAATATCGGCGATATCGATCGGGTCGTTGGAGGCCGGCACGGTGGCCACGCCTTCCTTCAAGACCACGACGCGTGTGGACTGGTTGATGTTCAACGACATCTTGCCGTTGTACTCGTTGACGCTTGCACCCTCGAGGCGGACGATGCTCCCTGCAGCGAGGTTCGCATGGGGGCCCCAGTCTTTGTAATCCCAGCGAACACGGGTGCCGTTTTCTTCCCACGGATTGTCTTCCAGCATACCGAAGACGATTTGCTTTTCTTCGCCCCGAATGGTCTGATCACGAACATTGTGGGTGATGATGGCGACCTCGATTTCAACGTCTCTGTCCGAGCCGTTGAGTTCACTCAAAGAGGCCACTTTCTTCGTGGCTTTGGCAGCTCGGGCGGAAGCGGTCGTTCCCTGCCCGGGTGAAGTGCCGCTCTTGAAGCGTCGCAACACCGAACGCATGGCATCTTGGGGAGGGATGTAGAATTCTTCTTCGTACTTTGCGAAGGCTTCAGCGACTTCATTCGCATCGGCGTCGGGACATTCTTTCAGAATGGCTGCAACGTAATCGGCGTATTTGTCGTCAGTCATTCAAATGACCTCCGCAAGGCGTTGTCTTTTTTGGCCTGTGCGGAGGACAGGCGGCGGGCTTTCGTGCGGGTTGGTTAAGATTGGACACTCCCTTTACCTCCATGGGAGGGTTCACCACTGACGACAGGTCATAAAGAATCCCGTAAGGCCGAATGGCCATCTCATGCAGGATTGACCCGCAGGCCGTTCATCAACAGGACATCAGGAAGATGCATGCTCCCCGACGAGTACGACCCTTGGCGCCGTACATCATCACCGAGGACAACATGCCCGTTGAGCGCCTTGGCCAAATTCCCCGAGAGCCCTGCTTGCTTGAGGGCACCGACGACTTCGCCGTTTTCCACCTTGAGAATGGCGCTGGTCGTCACGGAAAAATCGCCGCTGCTCGGGTTGGCCGTGTGAGCGCCCATCACGCTGTTGACGATGTAACCGTCCTGCATGGTCTCAAGGAGTTCATCCCGAGACCGCCCCGCCTTGGACGATGTCAAGAACAGCTCTGTGCAACCGGTCGAAGGGGGGGCTTGGTGACCGCCGCTCGAGGCTGAACCGGTGGATGAAGCGGCATCGATGCGACCTTCTGCCACCTGTTGTGCTGCGTCTCGAGTCGACCACAGCATGGACGCAAGTCGACCGTTTTCAACCAGAGTCCTTCGCTGACGAGGAACACCTTCTGCGTCACGAGATCCCGATGACATGCCGCCCTCGAGCAAACCGTCATCGGTGACGGTGAGGGTTTCGTTGAGCACTTGATGACCCATTTTATCGGACCAAAAGGACTCTTTCCGAACCATTTTTTCGCCCGTGAGGGCTGGTGGCACCACCATGGAAAACAACGGTGAAAAACCCTCGCTCGTCATCAACACGGGCGTATCCACGGGCTCGCTCTCAACCTCAAGCGGGTTTTGTGTGACCTGAGCCCAATGGACGGCACGACCAACACACGCAGGCACTTCGGCCAACCGGGTACGGCTCGATTGACCTTGGTAGGAACTCGTTAACTCCCCATCCACATCAAGGGTGACCTGCAAGCCGATGCCGTGAGAGGTGGTGAGGCCTGAAGAGAGAATGCCTTCGCTGTTCATGAAACACGCAGCGGTGGCGGAGATGCCCACGCCACCTCCCGTGACCACCGCACGCTCGTCCAGGCTGGCCACGGTGGAGAGAACACCGTCTGCTTGCTCAAGCAAATCTTCGGGTGAAACATCGAGCAAGGAGGCGTCAAAACGACCCCCCACAGGTTGCGCTGGTTGGGCGGAGGGAAGCGAAAAACCGTCCACGGACGGGGATTTGTTGGCGATGTCGAGGGCCTGCTTCACCGCCCTTTCGGCACCGCTGACGTCCACCAGGTGGGCAAATCCGAATCGGCCTTGGTCAACCAAGCGGAGGCCAAAGCCACCTTCACCACCGCCACTCGCCATGGTGATTTTTCCTGCTTCAATGTCCAATTCGTGACCGTAGGATTGGAAACCAACAAGGTCCCATTGCTGGACGCCGCTGGCTTTGCAAGCGTCCGCAAGGCGTTTTGCATTGGCCAACAGCCGGTCTTCGGCGTCGTCAGGAAGCATGCTCATCCCACCAAGGCTTCGCGGATTCGCATCACCGGTCCACCGTCTCCAACCGGGACGGTTTGCCCTTTGCCGCAAAATCCTGGAGAAGCCAACTTCGCATCCCGGGTAAGGCCGTCCACGTTTTTCAAAATTTGAAGCGTGAGGCCGCTGACGCTGACATCCTTGAGCGGGCGTGTCAACTCCCCGTTCTCGATGAGCCAGGCCTCTTGGGCTGCAAACTGGAACGAGCCACGACCGGTGTCAACTTGCCCGCCTCGTGTTCCACAGGCATAGACCCCGTACTCAATGTCTTCCATCAATTCGTCCATGTCGGCGTGGTGGCCTCCCTGAATCATGGTGTTTGACATCCGAACGAGGGGGTGATGCAAACCGTCCTGAGCGCGTGCGCCCCCGTTGGGGTCAACGCCGAAGTGATGAGCCGTCTCCCGATGGTTGAGGTATTCGGTCAATATCCCGTTTTTGATGAGCACTTTCTCTCGTGTGTTCACCCCCTCATCGTCCACGGGGTAGGCGCCGTAACCACCCATCATGGTGGGGTCGTCAACCACCGTGACGATTTCATTGCCGATTTGCTGACCGAGTTTCCCGTCCAAACATGAGTCTCCGGCCGCGACCAAATCGGCTTCGCACGGATGGCCGAGCGCTTCGTGGATGTAAACGCCTGTTAAGTCTCGATCCGCGATGAGGGGCATTTTCCCCGACGGCGCCCGCTCAGCAGTCAACAGGCGAAGCGCTGCCCTTTGGGCTTGTTCTCCGAGGGCCACGAGGTCGCACCCCTCGATGACTTCAAGACCGCCTTGGCCGCCGTGGCGGGTTCGGTAAGACACAACTTCACCGTCACGACGTGCCGTGACCGTGCCGTGAATGAGGGAGCGTTGAAACGACCAAACACGGTCCATGCCCTCGGTCGTCATCAATTCTGTGTGGAGATGTTCATCGCTCCAGCCCGTGCGAACCGAAACGATGTCGTCATGACCCACCGCCCCTCGGTAAAGGTCGTTCATGAGGTCCATCTTGGTGTCCAGTTCGGTATGGCGGACATCCAGGGTGGAACGCCAATGCTGCTCGTCTTCGATGATCGGGACCTCTGCAAGGCCTACGGGCCGGTCCTTCGCTGCCCGACGAGCGGCCACCGCCTTGGCGAGGCGTGTGGTCGATTCAATTTGGTCGTTCAACGAGGCAAGGTCCGTCGTTGAATGGACGCCCCAAGCACCGTTGGCGAGAACGCGAAGCGTCATACCGAGTTCTTGCCCGGGGATGGCCCGTTCCAGAACGCCGTCCCGCATGGCCACGGTGGATTCCGTGAGGGACATGACGCGAACTTCAGCGTAGGTGGCGCCCAATTCTTGAGCGTGACCGAGGGCCTTTCGCACCCGCTCCTGATCCAAATACCGACCCGTCGAGGGCATGTGGTCGCTTCCCGAACTCGCCGCCATCACCATGCAGGAAAGCAAAGAGGGGTAGCCTTTGAACCCTCCCCTTAACGGTGGGAAGAGCTCTGGTCGTCGGCCATCAAAACATGAGAAAGCAAGGCTTCTCCAAGCCGACTGTCGGGCCAACCGTCCACGTCGATGCCAAGGCGGCGCATGCCGGCTATAGAAAGGTGCATTTCGGGCGCTTCTTTTTGCCATCCCAACGTCGAGAGCAGCGCGTCCAAGTCCGAATGGAAGACGGCGTCAACAACGGCCTTGGGTTGCAAATGACCCAAATCGTTGGCCACCCCTTCAGCCGAAGGGAGCCAGACCACCCAAGCCAAGGCGTCTTCTGAACCGACGCCTGCACGAGAGAATGCCTCGGAAATGTGGTGCGTCCCCGATATGTACCGAAGGAATTCAGCGTCGACAGAACGCGCCACCATCGATGACCGAAGCTCGTTGCGTGTTGTTTGAATCCAGGCCGTCCAGAGTTGCGCATGAGATTGTACAGCGTGATGGCCGATCAGAACCCATCGGGCATCGCCTCGATGCTCGAGGAACCGGTCCACAGCGGAACCCACGTCACGTGCTTTCACGGTGACAAGGGCGCAGGGGAAGGGCTCACCCGTCATGGCAGACCCACCCTTCGTTCGCATTTCAATGATGGTCTTTCCGTTCTCCAACAAGCGGTGCATCGTCCATGCGCTCCATCTCGTTTGGCCTTGGGTTTGCTGACCGCTTGAGGACCCGCTCGATTTCACCCTCGATGTTGTCGAGCAACAACGGCCCCCAACCTCGCATAGCCAAGACGTTTTGGCGTGTTCGAGCACTCATGTTCAGCACATCGCTTGGTTCCCGCAACCCAAGTGCTGCAAGGTCCCTTGCCCGCTGACGACCAACGTGGCGAATGTTGACGAGTTGAAGCAAATCCGCCTTGCATCCGTGACGGACACGTTGCTGAAGGGTGCTGACTTGTTGAACCAACTGGGAGACGATGCTCATGTGCTCCTCGGCGAACACGTCATCGGTCAGAATAACGTGTTGGGCACCCGAAAGCAGCCATCCCATCAAGTCCACGCGATGGTGGACATCGCCCGGCAAGACGTCCAAGTCCTTCTCAAGTTGCCTCAAGGTGGTTTCCTCGGTCCATTCCTCGACCATCCAAGCGCTCTTGATATCGCTGAGCATCGCTTCGGCGTACCCAGGCTCAACCAAGAGTTCCTTCTCGGTAGCGTTGGCTTTGAGCCAGGTCGGCGAATTGGCCTCCATATCGGCTGTCTTGGCCCAGAGCGAAGCAAAATCCGGGGTAGCTACAGCGAGGTGAAGCAGGCCAAAGTCGCTGACGGGTCCATCTTGCCGCACCAGTCGACGAACCGCTCGGCGCAGGCCCGTGCGAAGAATGGAAGCCGAGAGCGGGTCGAGGTAAAGCTGTGTGACACGCTCCCCCATGGCTGTGGCTTCGTATCGCATCCCGGGCCCGTCCTCAACGGAAGCAAACACCGGAGCAGACCGCAACCCCAAGGACGAGGCCGTTGAGAAACCAAACGCTGGGGAGCCATGGGCTGAACTCTGCCGCTGGGACTGAATCGGAGCGGGGTCGGCGGACCATTGAACACCGGCGGTTTCCACTGCGCTGGAGGCCCATGCTGGAACCGTGTCGTCCCAGGCTTCGGCCTGCTCACCTTCATCTCCACCAGGTAGTTTAGAGCGAGGTGAGAAGTGGGGGTCTTCGCCACACTTTCGAAGAAAGCGTTCCTCAACGAGCCAACTCAACATGCTGGAAAGCCGTTCCCGCAATTGGCTTGCGGGCATGGTGGAGCCGAGGAACGTTGAGAAGAAGAAATGTTCAATGTCGCCTCGGTGAACCAAACCCCCGGTCGCAACGCTGGCCAACACGTGCATTCTCAGTGCAGGTTCTGATGCCAGTTTGGACGATACGTCCTCAACGGGACCGAAGAAATAGCGGTCGGCCACGGCATCCGCAACCTCCCATCCATCGGTTCCCTTGCAATACACCCATGCCTCACCGCGCGTGTCGTACTTTGGCCGTCCGGCGCGACCCAGCATTTGCCGAACCTCCATCACGGGCAACGGACGGCTCATGCCATCGTCCCACCGTTTGAGGTCACGAACCAAAACGCGCCTTGCGGGGAGATTGACGCCTGCAGCAAGGGTGGGCGTGGCAGTGAGCGCCACCAACAGGCCTGATTTGAACGCGGCTTCAACCTCTTTTCGTTGTGCATGGGTGAGGCCAGCATGATGAAAACCAACGCCGCCCGCCAAGCATGTGGCCAACTGTTCAGCAAGGTTTGATTGACTCCGGCCTGAAAGCCGTTCGGCGATTTCGTTAAGTTGCCTGAGCCGTTCCGGTTGCTCCTTTTCCAAGCGCTTTTTGACACGTTTTGCCAGATTTTTGGCCTCCGATTGAGCGCTCCGACGCGTCCCAACGAACATGAGAACTTGGCTACCCAGATCCATGCCATCGCTCACCACACTCCACACGGGATGGCTCTTCAAGCCCTCAAGGTGACGGGGAGGCCCCAATGGGGGGACGGAAGCCCCTTCGCCCGGTGATTGCAACTTGCGCGGTTCAACGTGGAAGTCGTGGAAGGTTGCGTATTCGAGCGCAACGGGTCGCCAATCCGACTGTATCAAGGTCGCATCAAGCCAAGTCGCAAGCGCCTCTGCATTTCCCACCGTTGCCGAAAGCGCCACGAGTTGAGCATCCGGTTTGATGTGCCGGAGTCGGGTGAGGTTGATTTCGAGGGTGGGGCCTCGGCTTCCGTCGTTCATCAGATGGAATTCGTCAGCCACCACGCAGCAAACATCGGCCAACAACTCAGCATTGTGGCGCATCAGCGAATCCAGTTTTTCGGAAGTGCAAACCAAAATATTGCATTCCTTGATGTTTTTCGCTTCGGAAGTCGCATCGCCGATGCCAAGACCGACGTCGAAGCCCATGGCTCGTCCGACCTCCGTGAGTTCCTCGTATTTCTCCATTGCAAGGGCTTTGAGCGGGACGATGTAAATGGCCTTTGACCGTTCGTGACCCTCGCTCAGACGCTTGACCATCGCCATGTAAGCAAGAAGTGACTTCCCTGATGCCGTCGGTATCGCAATCAAGGTATTGCGACCTTCCAAAACCGGTGTGATGGCCTCCGCCTGGGGTGGATGAAGGCGCTCAATACCCCAATCGTTTTTCAGGAAGTACAGGAAATCTCGCGGGAGGGAAAGCGCATCCACGTCACGCTCAGCGCCCTCCATGCGTGCAGAGTTGAGGCAGCGGTTCAAAAGGACGACGGAGGGGGGGCGTGGCCGACATCCCTAAGTCCCACCGCAGCATGGTTGATGCATGAGCGAAGATGTTGAGTCCTTGGTCGAAGAACGACTTTCGGTCTTTGACGACGAACCTGATTTGAACGACTGGGTGGAAGTCATGTGCGGTGCAGCCATGGTCGTGCTCGGCATCTTCCATCTCGTTGAGCCAGGTGAACTCGTTGACGCCAACGTGATGCGATGGTTCTCAGCAGCCGTTGTCGCAGCCGGTGCCGTTTGGGCAGGTCATGGACTCAAGGACATGGCCGTGAAGGAAGTTCGTCGTTCCATTGCCCTCCTCGACATGGCGGATGGAGCGCCCGGCGTGGACACGGGTCTCATTCGGGATGTTTTGCTTAATCAGGAAGCGTACCGAGACTTTTTGGTCCACGCCTATGAATCCGCATGGCAGGACGGTGTGATCACGCAGGAAGAACTTGATGAACTGAAATCGTTCCAAGAAGCACTCGGCATCACCGATTCCGAAGCAGCCGATATCAACGTGAAGGCCGCCATCAAGTCCGCCGCAGCGGATGGAAAAATCACCGAAGCCGAGGCGGAATCCATTGATGTCGCCGCAAAAGCCGCCAACATGTCGGACGAGGAAATTTCAGCGGCCGTGACCGACGAGCTGGAAAAGAAAGGAAGCAAGTGATTCAATTCCACTGTCCGCCTTTTGGCCGGTAGGTATCGGCAAGCCTCTGCGCTTTGGAGGCCCTTTGAACCTCAAAGGTGGTTGCCGTTGCCCCTAACACGAGGCCGCTCCACATCATGACGGAACCGTAAGGCAGGAGTCCAACGGCGTTTCGCAACCCCCATGCTTGAGGCAAATCACCAGCATCAAAACCGTTTGAAGCCAAGAAGGTCACGTCCAAGAGGTCCAAATCGCAATCGCAGAGGCTGATGGAGATACGCTCCGGGAAGAGCGAGCCCTGCAGGCGAACCCATTCCTGTGCAGAGATGCTTTCGGGTCGGGTCCCCCATGCTGGGGCAGCAAACGAACCAGCGGCTTGCGTTTCAACCATCGTCGTCTCGATGTGGAAGACCGAGGATTGAGGAACATCCTCAACGACGAGAAGGGCTTCCAGCATCAAGAGGTCAAGCAAAAGCGAGCGACCGGCGAGAAGAACAAAACGAACGGTTTGGCTTTCCAGCATCCCGTCGTCCGACTGGTAGGTCTGCCCCTTTGCCACTTGACCAAAAATGGCTTGGTCAAGCCGCAGCGAGGAGAGTTCCGGCACCACCAATTGCCACCGCCCGTCTTCGAGAGGGATGGCCTCCTCAATCGTCAACTTGAGCCTCAAAGTTTCGCCGTCGAGCATGCCCCAAGTAGCCCCGGTGTGGGTGGAAAGTGTTTGGTCAGGAACGCCGTCTGCAGAAACATCCCAAAGTTGTTGGAGGCGCATCTCGATGAGCGTGTTCAGCGTGATTTCTTCTTCTTTTTGCACCTCGTCGGCCATGGCCCATAGGGGGTGCAAGACCCCCCCCAAGAGGAGAAGCACCGCACCTGGAATGAACATACCAAAACGGAGGTTATAGGAGGTGGTAGGGCGCAACGCCACGAGGAGGAAGACTCCCAGCATCGCCAAGGAAAGCAAGAGCAACGCCAGACCTTGACCGTGAAGGGTGTAAGGGTCGTTGAGGTCGCCCAACAGGGCGGCACCCTGCGGGTAGTAACTTGCGCTTCCAAAGCCGCTCGGGTCGGTGGGCCCCATACTCTCGTACCCAAAAATGCCCGACCACACGTAAGGCTGCACCTTCTCAGCAGAACCGTGCATGCACAGGGTGTAATCTCCCGTTGAGAGGGCACGCCATCGGTACGTCATCTTCACCGAAGAACCGTCATCGTCGACCAGGACCTCAGGGGCGGGTGCTCGCCGGCCGGCGGCGGTGATGAAATCGGGTACGGGGTGAGGTTGTTCAAGTTCAAGAGGGACCTGTTCCCATTCCACCAAGAGACGAAGAACTTCGTGCGTTTCGACTTCAAAAGCCCAACAATCGTGGTCAGCACCCACCAAAGCACCCCTGTGCAGGTCTTCAAAATTGGTTGAACGCGGTTGCGTGGTCGAGGAGGGTTCGTCCCTATCAACAGTCTGTAAATCGATGGACCAAGGCACCTCAAACTTGAGCATAGACGCACCTCGCATGTTCAACGCCCATGTCCCGGGCCGGTCGAGCGTGAACGTCAACACCAGACGAAGGGGTTCATCTTCCCACAGGACGCGCCCCTCGCCAAGGGAAAGCGACTCGTCCTCCAACACATACGGTGTGGCGGTGGTTTGGGGAAGCACATCGGCGCCGAACGACCAATCGTTGACGCTTTCACCGAGGATCAACCGAGCATCGAGGGCGGGCCGGAAAAGGCTCCCCGCCTCGGTTTGATGGCGAAAATCAATTTCCATCAAGGCGATTCGCTCGGGAAGCAGCGCCACATGGTCTTGCGGCGGGTCGGCCTCAAACTCGAACGTCACCGTTTCGGACTGAAAGGTGTTGGCCGAAGATTGGCCGCTCACGACCTCCTCGCCGATGGGGGTGGGGGTGAGAACGCAGTCGTTGTCTTCTCGGCAGGAAAGGTAGAGGTCCCCGCCACCTTCGCCAGAAGTAAGCCCGGCGCTTGCGTGCGTCGAGGCCCAGGGTTGGCCAAGAGAGAGCATCAAGACCCCCAACAGCAACAGCAATCGGTTCAAGGGGTTGGGCATGCTCACCATTTCAACCACGGTGAACCAGTATATCATTGAGCGTCCTTGACGGGGACATCCAGCAGGACCGTCCGGCAACGACGGCAAAGGAATTTTCCTCTTCCACGTCGCTGACGAGGGAAACGGAAGTCACAACTTGGGCAGGTCCACATCCATGCGGCGCGACGGGCACGCATGGCGTGGGTGAAGGAGGGGCCGAGCGTTCGAGCGGCGCCATCCGGCCAAAGCGCTTCAAGCGCTCGAAACCGAGCATCGTGCGCTCGCCACCCCAAGACATGAAGAAACTCGTGGTACAAAACAAAACTCGCATAGTTCTCCCAGTCGGTGGTCAACAACACCGGGTGAAGGTCGACGGTTTGGACCGTCAATCCACCCGTTGACGAGCGCATCCATCGCGTCACACCGTGGCGTTGAGTGGCGTTCTTTCTCAACACACCGAGCGGGACAGACCGCAGCAACGCCAAACCCGCATCGTCCACAAAGGGGAAGGAAGTCATCACGACGAGCACCGATTCCCGAAGACCTTCCAGGGCCGTCAATTGGCCACCGTTGGGGCGTACCATAGCGTTCCCCTCAGGACCAACGGTGGTAGGCCGGATGCCCTTCCTTGACCGCTACGAACAAACCGCTTCCGGTTGCACAGGTTTTGCCGTTCGCCTCAAGCGTGAGGTCAACCTTCGCACGGTCATCAAGAAGTTCGACCACACGGGCCGTCACGAGCAATTCAGCGTCAACCGGTGTAGGGCGGCGGAGTTTAACTTCGTACGTTGCCGTGACGGTGCAGGGTGGCTCTTCCTCGCCGTTAGCGTCCATCAAGGCCATGGCTGCTGCCCAATTGCCGTGGCAGTCAAGGAGGGTTCCGATGATGCCCCCGTTCACCATGCCGGGAAACGCCTGATGTTCGGGTTGTGGTTGAAACTTCAAAACCAGACCGTCGTCGGTTCGGTACGAATCGATTTGCAAGCCGTGCTTGTTGGCAGGACCGCAGCCAAAGCAGATGGAGTTGGGGGCGTAGGTTCGCTGAACACCGAGCTTGCTCATACCCAACCACAAACAGGGGCGCTTCATGGAGTTTGTTGCCGCCTGAAGGCGGAGCGTTGATGAGGACAGCAGCGGTGGAGAATTCATGCCCGGGAGACGGAAGAAAACCGTCCGCAAGGTCCGGGTCGCTCACGAACTGCCAAAGCGACGGAAAATAGCCATCGAAGAGGCCATGAAAGCCCATCAGACCGAGGACCGGCCCGAATGGGACCGAACCTCGGTGTGGGGTGACATCCGATTTTACAGAAAGCGGATCAAGCCTGGAACCTTACGCACCGTGCTCCTTCCGCTGCTGGACGTCAACCTCGGCGACCGCTGGCCCGTGCCGGTCACCGTTCTTCACGGGGCACGTCCTGGACCTTGCATCACCGTCCTCGGTGCCATTCACGGAGATGAACTCACGGGCCCCTCGGCGTGCACACACCTGCTCAGCAACGCCTTCACCGACACTGGAAAACCGCTTGACCCCGCAACGATGGCCGGAACACTGCGTATTGTTCCGGTGGTGAATTTGCCCGGCTACCGCATGAAGTCCAGATATTTCCCCGATGGACGCGACCTAAATCGTCAATTCCCAGGCGACCCAGGCGGTTCGACCACGCGCCGGGTTGCCGACCAAATCTGGTCCCACCTCGTCGACGACAGCGACGCTATCATCGATTTGCACAGCGCCGCCAAAGGACGAACGAACATGCCCCAAGTTCGGGTTGACTTGACGCATACGAGTTCTTACTTACTTGCCAAGTCATTCGGCATTGAGATTCTTCTTGACTCCATTCCACCCAAAGGAACCCTTCGGCGCACGGCAAACAGCGCAGACATCCCGGTCATTACCTACGAAGGCGGAGGAGCTGACTTTTTGGGCGACCAGTCCGTCAAGGTCGCCGTTCACGGCATCCTCAATGCGCTTCGCTCCATGCGAATGATACCTGGAAACCCTCAACGGCCGAAGTTTCGCATTCTCGCCAGCGGGTCAACGTGGCTTCGGGCGGGTGAAGGTGGCCTTTTGGACATGTTTGTTTCTGCGGGCAGCGTGATGCGAGAGGGGGAAGTCGTGGCCACCATTTCCGATCCAGCCACACCAGGCATGACGGTGGACATCGTCGCTCCAGAAGACGGCTTGGTCATCGGGGCAGCCACGAACCCGTTTACTTCTGCAGGCATGCCGGTGGGCCACTTCCTTCCCATCTCCAAACATTTTTCGCTGCTCCAAGAGCAAATTGACGAGAACGGCCGTTTTGTCGTCAACGGTTCGATGGAGGAACGGGTGTGGCGAGAAGAGCATGAAATCAACGTGATATCTCTCCAAGGAGAATGGAGCGGCGGTGAAGTTGATTCAGAGTGGGTGGACTCAAAAATCACAAACGACTCAAAAGAATTTGAGGAAGAAGAAGCCGCATGATCAATGCCCAGCGAACGCTGCAACTGCCTCATGGATTTCGGATTCCAGCATGTTTCGCTTTTGGCTTTTCGCCACTTCAAACAGATGAGCCACCAAATCCTCGTCGGCATCGATGCCGTTTTGTTCAAGCCACCAGATGATGTTTGAGCGGCCGGACATGTGGCCAATTCGAATCACTTGCTTGAGACCAAAATCACCCGCCGGGACCCCTGAATAGACTCGGTCAGCAAGCCAGTGGTCGCCTTTGCGCATGGCCTTGATGACGGCCGATGCGTGTACACCGGTGCCCGTCTCAAACGCATCGTTCCCAAAGACCGGGTAGTTGCGGGGCAGAGGAACTTCGATGTATTCGTTGGCTTTCTGCATGTAGGTGTCAAGCAGCGTCAGATCGTTGTCGATAACACCCATGAGCTTGAGGTTCACGAGCGTTTGGTCGAGCGGAGCGTTGCCTGCTCGCTCTCCGACGCCGAGAGCCGTCCCGTGAATCACGTCGGCACCTGCCTCAACAGCAGCGATGTTGTTGGCGACCCCCAACCCACGGTCCTGGTGACCGTGCCAGTTCACCTCGATTTCACGACGTTGATATCCAGCGTCCTTGATGACTTCCTCGTCAATGAAGGAAAGGAGTTTCTTGACGCCGTTGGGCGTGACGTGCCCGCAAGTGTCGCAAACGCACAAACGGCGAACGCCGAGTTCCATGGCTCGCTGGTAAATCATTTTGACATCTTCAGGATTCGAGCGAGTGGTGTCTTCGGTCACAAACATGACGGGGACGTCGTTGTCCACTGCGTAGGAAACGGCGGCCTCCATGGTCGTCATCAATTTCTCCATGGTCCAGCCTTCGGTGTACTGCCGGATGGGACTCGTGCCCAAGAAGGCCGAAGCTTGGATTTCCATTTCGTGCTTTGCTTGCATTTCAACAAGCGGTTCAATATCGCCCATGAGGGTGCGAACAGCAGCCCCAGGGCGAATGCTGTAGTCGTTTTCCTTGATGTGACTGAGCATCGCATCAATGTGCGTCCGGTGAAACGGACCCGCTCCAGGAAGGCCCAAGTCGACCTTCTGCAGGCCGAGTTGTTCCATGTAACTCAGCAGTTCGATTTTTTGTTCGATGGTGGGGTTCCGTGCGCTTGGACTCTGGAGCCCGTCGCGAAGCGTCTCGTCATCAAACCAAACACCGTGAGGATGGTTTGATGCATTTCGCTTGATGTCGTAATCAACGGTGTTCCAATCGTAAATCAACGAACGTTCGTCCAAGAAACTCACCTGCGAGAGAAGACAGCCCCGCAAGCCCGGAGAACACGCCTCCCCGTTTGAATGCGTCGCTTCGCAGGCGTTGGATGCTGGAAGGGAAGGGCCCCCTCACTCTTCCTCTTCGCCCGTTGCGAGGGCGTCGACATCGTGGTCCTCATCTTCCAAGAGAGAAGCCGACACGCGGGAGGAAAAGATGATCTCGTCGGTAAATCCGCCCTTTTCCTTGTTTCTGAACTCCATGACTCTCGTCCCTCGGGTGGCCTTTCCAGTTGTTTCTTTGGTTTGGTCAACCCGGATCCGGATCATCATGCCAGACTTGGTCAGCAAAAAGAGGTGATCGTTCAAGTCGGGAACGGTTCGGACGCTGATGATGCAGTCTTGATGCTCCTCGTCAAGTTTCATCGTTCGCACCCCTTTGGCGCCTGGCCGGGTAATTCGGTACCCGTCGGTGGTGAACTTGGTTTCGCCATCTTCGTTCGTTTTGACCTTGCCCTCTGCGTCCGTGTCTGGAATTCGGTCACCTGAGCCCAACATGCTGCGTTTGGCCATGCCGTATTTGGAAATGGTCAGAATGTACTCGTCTGGCGCAAGCATGGCGACCATACCGGCCACAAGCCCTCCACCGGAGCCCTTTCGGTCGGCGACCTTGATGCCGTAAACGCCGCCAGACACCCTTCCCGAGGCGCGAATGTCGCCACAACTGAAGCGGCAGGCGTACCCGGTCGTGGAAATCATGACGATGTTGTGGTCGTTGGTTGCAGAACGCACGTTGACCAGAGAGTCGCCTTGAATTTTGAAACGCAGAGCATACTTCCCGTTTCGGTTAATGCGTACGTATTCGGAGAGGGCCGTCTTCTTGATGAGGCCAAGTTTGGTTGCAAACATCAGGTAATGATTGTCGGGTTCATCAATCAGCTCTCGGGAAAGAGGCAGGATGCTGACGATATTTTCGTCATCACGAAGGCTCTCCAGGAGGTTGCGTATGTGGCTACCCCTCGATTGCCGGCTCCCTAGAGGCGTCTCCCAGGCTTTGAGGCCGTACACACGACCTTGGTCGGTGAAAATGAGAAGACGGTCCTTGCTGAAGCAGGTTGTGATGAGTTGCGGTGTGTCCTCTGTTTTGGTGGTGACGCCTTTGAGCCCTCGCCCGCCTCGGTTTTGCGTACGGAAGGTTTCAACCGGCATGTGGCGAATGTAATTGTCTTCGCTAAGGGTAATGACGATGGCTCGTTCCTGAATCAGATCTTCGCGGTCCATGGACAGCGGCATCGGGTCGATCATCGACCGACGCTCGTCACCGTGGCGGTCAACCAGTTCTGCCAGTTCGTCTTTCAAAATTTGAAGCCGTCGTGGGCGAGACGCCAAGATGTCTTGGAGGTCTGCAATGACCAACTGCAGTTCATCATATTCGTCCTGGACTTTCGTCACGTCAAGTCGGCTGAGTTGATACAGACGGCGTTCGGCGATGGCTTTGGCCTGGGCTTCGCTGAAATCAAAAGGAGCGATGCCAGCCATCGTCTCGTCACCACGAAGCACCGCCTCGAACTGTTCTCGACTTGAACTGGCTTTTCCGACAGCGACCACATCGTCAATACGGTCCTGCGCCTTGACCAAGCCTTCGAGAATGTGCGCCCTGGCCTGAGCCTTTTCCAAGTCAAACACTGCACGGCGCTCGATGACGGATTCTCGGTGAGAAACGTAGGTGTGAAGCATCGTGGAAAGGTTGAGCAAAACCGGACGGCCGTCAAGAATGCCCATCATGTTCGCTGAGTAGGACTCTTGGAGGCGGCTTGACTTGAAGAGCTGGTTGAGGACCGCATGAGGGTCGGCGTTGTTCTTGACCTCAATGACCACACGAATGCCTTCTTTTGAGGATTCATCACGGATGTCTCGAATGCCCACGATGACTTCTTTGTTGACCAATTCAGCAATTTGAACCAGCATGTCGGCCTTTTTGACCTGATAGGGAATCTCATGAACCACGATTCGCTTTCCGTTCTCATCGTCAAGCACGTCGCATTTTGCACGGACGTGAAACCGGCCTTTCCCGGTCGCGTACATGTCAGCAATTCCGTCGATGCCGTAGATGGTAGCACCGGTTGGGAAGTCAGGCCCCTGTATGTGCTTCATGTATTCTTCTATAGAGATATTTGGCTTCCCTTCAACGCCGGTCTCAAGGATGGCTTCAACGTGCAGGTTAACGGCGCCTGCAACCTCTGTTAGGTTGTGTGGAGGGATACGCGTGGCCATGCCGACAGCGATGCCATCGCTGCCGTTGAGCAACAGGTTGGGAAGGCGCGCTGGAAGCACCGTAGGTTCGTTTTCCGAATCATCAAAATTCGGTTGGAAGTTCACCGTGTTCTTGTTGATGTCATCGAGCATGTGTTTTGCGATTCGGTCAAGTCGGCTTTCCGTGTAACGCATGGCGGCTGGCGGGTCGCCGTCGATGGAACCGAAGTTCCCCTGACCGTCCACCAGAGGGTAGCGAAGTGAAAATTCCTGGGCCATTCGAACCATGGTGTCGTAAATCGACTGGTCACCGTGCGGGTGGTATTTCCCCATCACCTCGCCCACGGAACGGGCAGATTTGCTGAACTTCTTGTCCGAGGTATGACCGCCCTCAAACATGCCATACAGCACGCGGCGGTGAACGGGTTTGAGGCCGTCCCTTGCATCGGGAAGGGCCCGACCGATGATCACCGACATGGCGTAGTTGATGTAGGAATTTTTCATCTCGGTGTTTAACGAATGGTTGAGAATGGTCTCACCCAGAGCGGAGGTCTCAGCGTCGTCGTTGGTGGTTTTATCGTCCTCAGATGTCAAGGTTCGTCACCTCCTTCGCATGGCGTTCAATGAACGCTCGCCGCTCGGGGACGTCTTCGCCCATGAGCGTCTCGAACATGCGGTTGGTTTCCTCGGCCTCCCGGACCGTGACTTTGAGCATGGTTCGCGTTTCGGGGTTCATGGTCGTCTCCCAGAGCTGTTCGGGATTCATTTCTCCAAGACCTTTGTAACGTTGAACGCCAATTTTTGCGTTTTCGTTGTCACCCTTCAAGTCGGTGATGATGTTGTCCCGCTCCTCGTCGCTAAAGGCATAGCGGTTCACCTTTCCTTTGCTCAGTTGATAGAGCGGCGGTTGGGCGATGTACACGTGTCCCCCCTCAATGGCCGGTCGCATGAAGCGCCATAGGAAGGTGAGCATCAACGTACGAATGTGGGCGCCGTCAACGTCAGCGTCGGTCATGATGATGAGTTTGCTGTAGCGCAGTTTTTCGGTATTGAACGCACCTTCATCCTCAGCGTTGTTCCCAACACCAGCCCCAAACGCCCGAATCATGGTTTGAATCTCTTGGTTTTGGAACACCTTGGCGACGTTGTGCATCTGCCGCTCTACGTTCAAGATCTTTCCACGAAGCGGCAATATCGCTTGAATCCGGCGGTCCCTTCCGGTCTTCGCAGACCCTCCGGCGGAATCACCTTCAACGAGGTAGATTTCGCATTCACTCGGGTCCCTGGACTGGCAGTCCGCCAGTTTACCCGGTAGGCCACCTCCTTCCAAAACGCCCTTTCGCCGCGTGAGGTCCCTTGCTTTGCGGGCCGCTTCTCTCGCTTTCGAGGCGAGGAGGGCTTTGTCGACAATTTGCTTCCCAACGGAAGGGTTCTCCTCAAAATATTCGTTGAGTTTCTCGTAAACGACGGTCTGCACGATGCCAGCGACCTCGCTGCTGACAAGTTTGTCTTTGGTTTGGGAGGAAAACGAGGGGTCCGGATGCTTCACGCTCACGATGGCGGCGAGCCCCTCACGAACGTCGTCACCGGACAAGCCGCCAGATTTGAGCATGTTCTTCGCCTTGGCATACCCGTTGATGGAACTGGTCAACGCTGTGCGAAGCCCGGAAAGGTGGGTTCCGCCGTCCCGGTTCCGAATGATGTTGGTGTAGCAGTAGATATTCTCGCTGAAGGCGTCGGACCACTGAAGGGACAACTCGACCGTGACAGGGCCTTTTTCAATCTCCTTTTCGCCTTGGATGAGAATGGGTTCGGGGTGAAGCGTTTCCCTCCGTTCGTTGATTTGTTTGACAAATTCGGAAATACCCCCTTCGTAGTGATGTTCAACGGTGTGAGCTTCATCGCTTCGCTCGTCCGTGATGATGATCTTCAATCCAGCATTGAGGAACGATGTCTCTTTGAGCCGGCTGTCGATTTGGTCGAAATCAAACTCCAAAATGTTGGTGAAGATGGTCCGGTCTGGCTTGAACGAGATGGTCGTTCCTGTGTCGTCGCACGTCCCAATTTTTTCAAGGTCGGTGACTCTGGCGCCGGCTTCGAAACGCTGCTTGTAGACGGTCCCGTTGCGATGGATGACGACGTCCATCCATTCCGAGACGGCGTTGACTGCGGACACGCCGACACCGTGAAGTCCGCCGCTGACCTTGTAGGAACTGTTGTCAAATTTCCCACCGGCGTGCAACTTTGTCATGATCACTTCGGCGGCCGAAATGCCGAATTCTTCGTGCGTGTCAACAGGGATGCCTCGCCCGTAGTCTCGGACCGAAAGAGAATGGTCCGGATGGAGGGTCACTTCAACGACATTGTTGTGCCCCGCAAGGTGCTCGTCGACCGAGTTGTCCACGACCTCCCAGATGCAATGATGGAGGGCTGAGCCGTCGTGTGGGTCCCCCAGATACATCCCCGGTCGCTTCCGAACGGCCTCCAGACCTTCCAAAACCTGAATGCTTTCTGCGCCGTATGTGTCAGACATTGAATCACCGGGGAGGAGGTTTTGAGCGGTTTGAAAACGAAGAACTGCGGGGCAAATTAGGCCGTTGTCTACGCTCGACCCTCCTACAAATTTCATACCTCCCGACGGGGTATAAACATACCCCCCGGAACACCATCAAAAACGCGTGATTGCGGCGAAGTTTTGCCCCATCATCAATGAACGAATGAGTCAACAGAAAAAGAGAGGGGGTACCTTACATCTCCTCGTTTCTCGCCACCCCTTCGAGGCGTGAGCGTTAAGAAGAGAGGGCAGGTGGACAATGCATGACTGGACCGAAAGTGTGCGTATCTCTGGACGGTACAACCGTGAAAGCCATGGCAGACGAAGCTGCTCGAGCCAACCTCGCTGGTGCCGACATGGTGGAGGTCCGTTTTGACCGCCTCTACCTCAAGAAACCTGAGCCTGTTGAAGTTGAAGGCGAGGACGGCGAAGTCAAACGCGTTCTTGCTCCCGAAGAGGAATGGCCCGTTCGCGAGTTGGATGAAGTTGATGTTGACGAAGCCATCGCCGCTCTCAAGGAAAGCATTCCGTTGCCCGTGGTGTTCACCGTTCGCCCCAAGGCCGAAGGCGGCCACTACCCCGGCGACGAAAAGGACCGTGTGGCCGTTTTGGAGAAAGCCATCGCCTCCGGCGTGAGCCGTATTGACCTCGAACTGTCCATCGATGAAGACACACGCTCCTCGCTCCTCTCACAAGCCGAGAAAGGCAACATCAGCGTGATCTCTTCCATCCATAACATCACCACCACCCCTTCCGCTGAAGAACTGGTTAAAATGGTTGAAGAGCATGCTCAAGAAGGGCAGATTTTCAAGTTCTGCGGCACGGTAAACGACCACCAAGACGCCCTGCAAATTATCGAGGCCAGTCATGACCTCCGAAACTCAAAGCATGCGTTCTCGTTGATGGCATTGGGCAACGGCGGCGATTGGACCCGCTTGCACGCCCCCGTCCTGGGCCAAGACCTCGTCTACGCCACGTTGCGTTCGGAATACAAACTCTCCAACAAAGGCCTCGTCAACGTCCGAGATTTGAAGAACGCTTGGACCCTTCTTGAGTACTGATTCAAGAAGGCGGTTCGCTCTTCCCAACCTGTTCAAGGTGAGGGACGGATACCTTTTGTTCCGACGAGCCATCAGGAGCCAAGCCCGCCTCCATGTACCGCTTGTTGAGCACGATTGGAGCGATGACAAGCGTTGCAAACACACCAAGAAGCACCAACGGGACCGTCCACGGGGGAAAGAGAACCGACCGCGGTTCTGCAATCACGGTCACATCGGCCAATACGACGGCATCCGGGGCTTTGGCATCGTCATCATGGGTGTTGTCCCACGTATCGATAACGAGATAGAAGTCTTGCCAGTCATCGCTCCCAAAGAGGGAACTGTAAACTTCCGGCCCGTCAAGGCTCACCGAAAAAGTGGCGCTTGAGCGGCGTTCATACTGATGGACATCTCGGTATGTCTGCCACCCGGTCGGGTCAAAACTTCGCCATTCGGGAGGGATGTTGCTCAGGTCCGTGTCTCCTTGGTCGCTAAACGCTGCATCCCACATCCACCATCCCCCGTGGACCATTCGATACACATCCTCGTAGCGATTGTATTGCGACTTGGTCATGAGATAGATGTCCCCGTCAACCGGAGCGGTGGTGTTCCCATCTACGGTTGATAACGTCACGCAAAACGTGGTCCGATGGCTGCTTGAAAGATTGAATCGCAACGCCCCAACGCTGTCGTTTCCGACTTCCATCGTCATGTAGTGGCCTTGGTCAAAAGGGTCAAGGGCAGGCAAAGGCCATGTGGGGTTGTACATCCAGCTTTCCTCTGGATGCAGGTCGTCGTCCGGCGTGGGCGACGAGTCGGCAGACGAGCGGTCTCTGTCGTCCTCCACCCAGACCTCATCTCCATAATACGGCATGTCCCATGAGGAAAAAGGGACGAGAGAGTGGCGCTGAACGGTTTCATTCCACTCAGGATTCACGATATCCCCCTCGCAACCGCTCGCTGCTTGAGCGCCGGGCAGAACCAAACCTCCGCCACCAAACAAGGGGAGGAGGAGAAGCCAAGCGAGCATGTGGGGGAGGTACCTCATGGGCTCACCGACCTTAAGGGGTGATTGGCG
>JAURDW010000026.1 GCA_030827745.1 Candidatus Poseidonia sp. | reverse complement strand
CCCTCTCGCTCTCGCTGGTTGCTTCGTTGCATGGGCGGTGCTTCAGGGGCGTGGTTTTTCTCGCTGGCTTGAGGCCACCCTCGTCGCCCGTCAAACCGAGACCAAGCCTCGGAGGGAGGGAAGGACAGCGGTCTCCTCCATGGTGGCTTTTGTGCTGCTTTCGGCGATCGCTTTGCTCTTGCTTTTGGCCTTTGAGAGCCTTGCCGGCAGCGATGGCGAACCGTTGGACAGCCTGCTTTCAAACAGCCTCTTCTTGCTCGTGTATGTCGTTGTGTTCTTCGGTGCTTGGTGGCGAACGCGGTCCGAACGTCTCGCCGCATCTTCATCCTCTGAACTCCATGCCTTCTCCGTCCGCTGGATGCTCGTCTCGCAAGGTTTTGTTTCGTGGCATCTTCTCACGGTCTGGCGTCACTGGGCCATCGCCCCTCGGCAAAGCATGCTTTTGGCCGAAGAACTCGCGTTGATGGTCTTCACGGTCATGATGGCGATTTGGGCGCTGACGTCAAAATCCTTCAAATCCTCGTTTCAACTGGTATCGAAAGACAATGCGCTCCCTGTGGGCTTAGCGTTTGGCTACGCTTATGCCGGCAGCGTTGCGATGATGACCGTCGTTTTGGAGGACGTTCGCAACGTAATGATGGCAGGTCATCTTCTTGTCGCCCTCACCGTTCTCTGGATGCAACCAAGGGTGTTAAGGGGAATGATTGCTCGCCACGAAGCCAGTTCAACCGTTCGTCGAATCGTTGAGCAGGTTGATGGGGCCTCTTCGAAAGCCGTGGCGCCCGATGACGGAGTTCAACCCGTCTCTCCAACCAACGAGAACGAGGGTACGCTCGAAGAGGGTGGCGCAACGGCGGCACCTTCGGAGAACCTAGCGATAGGTGCTGAAGTTGCCTGGGATGCTCCGCGTGTTCTTGCTGACGGCGTGGTTTGGGACGATGAGGTCGAACTTGTTGATTAGCCCGATTGGATGCCTGAAAGAAGGGTGACAACTCGGATGGTGTCTTCAAGGTCCTCGCTGACGCGGGCTCCAAAAATGAGATTCGCATCCTCGTCAACGGCGCTCGTGAACAAATCGGCAACCGCCGTCACTTGGCCGATGGTCATGCCGAGGCCACCCTCGACTTGAATCAGACAACCCTTGGCGCCGCTAACGTCCATCTCTGCCAAAGGGGCTCTCAAGGCTGACTCGAGAATGCTTCGTGGGTCGTCGGGCCGTCCTGTACCCACCAACATGGTGGCTTCGCCGCTTTGGTTCACGATGCTTCGAAGGTCCATCAAATCAAGATTGATCAGTCCCATGTGCATCAATGTCCTCACAAGCCCTTCTACCAAATCCTCCACCCATTCAGCTCCCATTTGCCAGAGTTGCCCACGTTCCCTCGCTTGGCGGGCAAGACGCTCAAGAGAAAGTCGAACCGTGATGTGTGCCGTCGTTTCGAGGCGCTTCAATCCTTCAGCGGCCAGAGCATGGCGGGTGCTTTGCGCAGCGAAGGGGAGTGCGGCGATGGCGAGAACAATCGCGCCAGACAGGCGTGCTTGCCGAGCAAACTCTTGAGCCGCACCGGTGCCGACGCCGCCTCCGAGGCCGGTGAGGAGAATGACGAGTTCGGTGTCGGCGAGCATTTGCGAGGTCAGATTGTTGAGGCCGCGCATGCGCTGTTCTGCGAGCGGCGGCAACGCTGCGCAGCCGACGCTGTCGAGGGCGTGTCCGAGGCGAAGATGGTGGGTGTTTCCACCGGTTTTGAAACTGGCCTCGTCGGCATCGATGAGCGCTAAGTGGGCGGATTCTTGGCAGCGTTGATGGGCCCGGTGAGCCCAAGCACAGCCAATGCCACCTACGCCAGCGATGAGGATGCTGGAGGCTTCCATGCCGAGCACGGGGCGTGGCATCCCCATGAACTTTGGTGTCGGGTTTCACTCGATGTAACGCATGTAACGTCGGCGTGCATCGCGTGCCCAAGCATTGTCTGGTTCGAGAGCGAGAACCCGGTCATAGTATTCCACAGCGGTTTCAAATTCGGAGAGGTGGCGGCCGTAGAGATGGCCGAGATTGGAGAGGACCGGGATGCAATCCTTGTCCACCTCGAGCATGGCGAGGAGCATCTTTTCCGCAGCCCCAACGGCGCCCTTGAGCATCAACTCTTCCGCTTCATCAAGCGCTGAAAGTTGCTCATCGGTGAGGTTGTAGGTGTTCTCGAACGCGTGGTTGGTCATGGGTCTCAATTGGGCCAGAGGGGTGGTGTGAATGAATCCTTCTCTTTCATGTCAGCGCTGGGTGCCGGATGAAACTTTGAGGGAAGAAAATCTCTCAAAAAACGCAACACTGCGCCGCACTTTCTATGGCGTTTTGCTGACAATGTTTAAGGAGTCCTTCCAAGTCGGAATGGTCGTAAGGGTGAGGCCATGCACAAATCTGCTCCGACGTCCCGCATTGCGCTGCTCACCCTCGCAGGGGTGTTGCTGTTGCTTCCGACCCTTGCCTCGTCGTACCACGGCGGCATTGGCGGCGCCCAATCTCATCAAGGCTCCACCGGGCAGGTTGACATTGACGATGTCGCAAAATCCGGCTGCCTCTGCCACAATGAAGTCGCTGATAACAGCGTTCAGGTGATTCTGGACGACGTGCCCTTTGGATGGGTTGCTGGGGAAACATACACCTTCCATCTCCAGTTGATCGGTGGTCCGCCCGCCACCGGGACCTACACCGCCGGCTTCTCCATGCGGGTATCGCTCGGCACGCTCGCCGGCGATGATGTGCAGAATTGGGAACTCGATGAACAAAGCTTGACCCATACCGAAGCCTCTGCCGCCAACGCAGAACGCTCGTGGATGGTCCAGTGGACTGCGCCCGCAGAGGCCGGCGCAGGCTCGGTGAATTTCTGGATTGTCGGTAACGCCGTGAACGGGGACCAAATTCCCGGCGTTGAAGATCGCTGGAATCAACTCAACTTTGCGCTCTCCGAAGGCGACGAAGCCACCGCTGCAATGGGCACACGCACCCTCTTTGCAGGGGATGGAAACGTGAGTCCGCCTGAACCCGCACACCACGGCGTTGATTTGCACCACATGGGGGCGAAACTCCGTGCGCACTGGCTGGGCCTTCTCGGGTTTGGTGCCGTGCTTGGCGTTGTTGCTTTTGCCGGCTTGCTCTTGCGCTACGGGTTCTCAACATCCTACAAAGGGCGAAGCAACCAACTTCGGCTCCGCTACAAACTGATGCGACGAGGTGACCAGTGATGGACGACACGATCACCAAACTCTTGCGCAGCGTCGCCGACGGGAGCGTCAGCGTTGACGATGCCCGCACGGCCCTCGAAGGTTCCGAATTGACCGAGGACCAGATGGCCTCTGCTATTGACCACGGCGTGTTCAACATCGCCGAACCGGGGACCGTTGTGAGCGCTTCGCTCGCACCTTCCGGGGGGTCTTACCTCACGATGTTCTTCTTCGCTTGGGGCCTCTTCTGGATTTGCTACTGGAGTTTCTCGATGGTGTACGGTCTCGCCAACGGATGGGACCAGCAACAGTTGTCCTTCCACCTCGCCATGACCTTCACCACCCTCATCATGGTCGGTATCATCTACCTGAAGTACATCGTCCCCGACACCATCATCGTGAAGCATGCCCAAAACAAATTCATCCCTGAGCACCAGAAAGACTGGCGGGAGTACAAGTGGTGATGCAAGATGGCGCGCGAATTTGAACTCAAACCAGCCCCTTCCGAACTCGCTGGTGAAGGCATCCTCGGAACCGCCACCACCATCAACCGACGTCAATTTCTTCGTTATGGCTTCAATACGGCGGCCGGTGTCCTTACTGCCTCGCTTGGCATGTTGGGCTTTGCCGCCATTCTGCTGCCCCCAGGTGGTGGCGGAGGCGGTGACTTGGCCGTCCAGTTTTGGGCAAAAGGTCGCGAAGACGAAGCATGGTACGGTGCAAAGCACCTCCAGCCCATGACCAAGGCCGACTTCGAAGCCGAAGCCGCCAGCTCATCCACGGGAACGGCAGGCGCCGCCGGTGTGTGGAACGGCGTCCCTGTGGTGGTCAATTACGTGAGTCATTCCAAATACGCCGGTTCTCCAGAATCCAACGGAAAAGCCCGCTTCCAATTCATGGAAGGGTACGACGAGACGGGGAAGTATGTGGGTCACTTTGAGGACTTGGCTGAGGCCGATCCTCGCTTGATGCCCTCCGATGACCTGATTATGGTTTTCGGACGATGCACGCATCTGTGCTGCATCCCCGGATGGCAACTCGTTTCCAACTCGTTCACGGAAGATTCCTGGACGCCCGGTGGCGGGGACGACGGTGGCACGAAGATGTTCTGCATCTGCCACTCCTCGCGGTTCGACCCGACCGCTCTTGAGATGAACACCAACCGAAACCGTTCCAACGGAGCCACGTTCAACTACGCTGGTATCCGCCGGGCCGGTGGCCCTGCTCCGGTTGGCTTGCCCATTATCCCCATTCAACTCAACGGCGATGTCATCGAAGGCATCACCGACTATGTGGACTGGTACACGTACTGTGACTGAGGTGACGACATGACGACAATGTTCTGGATTTTGTGGTTCTTCATCGCCTTCCTCGTGCTCATCGTGGCGTTCACGCTTCGCAAGGAGAACGAAGAGATGCCCCGGCGTGATATTCTCCGGGCCGTTGAATCCACCGGGAAGATGGGGGTGGCCGAACGTTCCTTCCTCTGGGTGTTCTCCTGGCTTGACACACGCTTCCGCCTCCAAGACTACTGGAACATGTCCAAAGGCGCTTACTACAACATGCATCGCCAAATGCCCTTGACCCACGCCGAGAAGTACAAACTCCGTATCATCTGGTACTGGTATCCCCTTTATTGCCTCGGCGGCATTTCCTTCCTTTCCTTCATCATCTTGGTGATTACGGGGACCGTGCTCGGTATCTACTACGTGCCAGGCGGAGAGGGTGACCCCTCGCCTGCTTACGCCAGCATGCAATACATCATGACCCAACTTCCCTTTGGCTACATCTTGCGAGCCGTTCACCACTGGACCACCCACTTCATGGTGGCCAGCGTCTTCCTCCATATGTGCCGTGTTTACTTCACGGGTGCTTACCGCAATCCTCGGGAACTCAACTGGCTTATCGGTGTCGCCCTCATGGCGCTCACCATCGTGTTCGGTTACTCCGGCTACCTGCTGCCCTGGGACAGTTTGGCTTACGGCGCAGCCATTATCGGTATCAACTTGGCGAACTCGAGCCCGCTGGTTGGGAAGTACATCGCCACGCTGTTGTTCTCAGGATCCGAACTCACGCCCTTGACAGTCACGCGCATGTATTTCATTCACGTGTTTATTCTCCCCGTTATCGTGACCACCCTCATCATCATTCACCTGTTCATCGTTTGGGTACAAGGCATCGCAGAGCCGCATTGATACGGAGGGAAAATAATGGGACTTATCGACAATTTCGGCCGAGTGGCCTCCATGTACATGGAGGAAAAAGCCAACCTTCAGGAAGCGGAGGCGAAGCGAAAGCGAACCCGCACCGGCCACGGCTTTTGGCCGCATGAGGTGCTTCGCGATGCCATCATTTTCGCCTCGATGCTTTCGATTCTGCTGTTCTATGCATGGTTGATTCCCCCTCCACTTCACGGGGCAGCCGACCCTTACGCCCAAGCGGGCTTCGTGTTCCCTGACTGGTACGTGTTGTTTTCCTACGGCTACTTGCGTTGGGGTGAATACCTTCCGCAATTTGTCGTCCCTACCGGCTTCGTTGGTGACATTGTCGGTCAACCGATGTTCCCCTGGAACGCTGCTTGGTGGGGCGCTGCTCTCACGGGCATTCCCGTCGGTATTCTCGCCCTTCCACCCTTCCTCGGCGGTCGTGAAAAGCGCCCGGTTGAAGACCCGTGGTTTGCAGCTGCTGGAGCGGTGTACCTTGCTCACATCTGGTTCATCTCTGTGTTCTCGATCAACATTTTCCTTGAGTTGTACGGGAAAAACCGTTCCGACTTCTGTAAACTTGACTCGCATGGCGACCTGCTGTGCGGCACGAGAGAACCCTGGATTGCGGACGTGTTCAACTCGATACCGTGGGTCATGACGGGCATATTGATGTGGATTTGCATCTACTTCATCGGTCGAGGCTTGCTCATCAAAGCCTGGGGCACCGGAATGACCGTGGCCAAGAGCCGTCAATTGCTCGTCGGTGCACTGATTCTCTCCTCCGCCGCCACCGTGGCCACGTACGATACCTACGACAACGGGTTTTGGGAAGCCAAGGGCTTGCTCACCATCAAAGATTACGGCGAACTTGAGGCCATGAGAACTCAACCCAGTGACGTCCACGTCCACGATGTGAACGAATTCACCGATGACCGAGGATGGTCCGAAAGCGGTGTGGTCCCCACGACGGCTTGGCTTGGTTGGAACATCTACCAGCCCGCCCGTTACATCATCATCGATTTCACCGATGCAAACGGCCACCAAGATGCTGAAAACGGCATTAACGCAGCCACAGGCAGCACCACTTTCGCTGGAGGTGAAGGCTTTGCTTCGACAGGTACCTTCACGGTCACCGAAGACCCCACCCTGTTCCCCGATGGCCATCATGACTCTGTTGAGACACTGACCACAGACCTGGCGTGTGAATTCCGCTCCAGCGAGCGGAAAATCAACGATGTCTCGACACAAACCATGGTCGCCACGACCCTCACCGTGACCGATGCATCTGGGGCAACCGTGGTCTCCTTTGCCGATTGTGAAGGGGCCACCGTCGAACTCGAGCCCGGCACGTACAGTTACGCCTACGATGTGGCTGTCAGCGGGGCGCTCGCCCTGAACAACAGCATCACCACGGAAACGGCGTTTACCATCGCCACCTACCAACCCTTGCTCGTTTGGAACGACAACGCTCCAGCAGGTCTCGCGGGCCACACCGTGAACCTTTCCAACGCCGAAGAGATGGCCCTGGGTGGGTCGGCCTTCACCGACATTGAGAACCCAAGTTATCACAAGAACCCAAAGGCGTTGGACGCCAAACTCACCTACGCAATGTTCATTCCTTGCGTGACGTTTGGCGCTTTGGTCTTCGTTCTGCTCCGGTACATGGCACGTGGGTACGAATTCGAGATGAACAAATGCTACGGCTGTGACCTTTGTGACGATGCCTGTCCTGTCCGTTTGTTCAACGGTGGAGACAAACTGAACATCATCTACAACTCATGGAACAACGAGGACGATGGTGTCCCACTCTACTCTTGCTTGACCTGCACAGCGTGCACCAATGCGTGCCCGCAGCTGGTGAACTACGACTCGTATGTCGACATCCGTCGTAGCCTCATCGTTGGCGGACCTCAGGCTGAAATTCCTCATACGGTGCTGCAAGCGGTCCTCAATGCCGAGGCCGAAGAAGCCGCAGATGACGACTTCATCGCCACGGAAGATTACCCCATCACCTCCAATGTCGGCTACTATCCCGGGTGCGTAGACTACCTTGACCAAGAAATGGTCTTCTCGCACGTCAACGAGGGCACCATGAACCTCGGCGACACCACCACGGCCGCCTTCACGCTGTTCGAGGAAATGGAAACCGACGTGGCCTACCTTGGCCGTGATTTCCTCAAGTGCTGCGGCCACGACCAGAAGTGGCAGGGCCTTGACGAGGTCTTTGAGAAACTGAAGGCCTACAACCAACGAAAGATCAACGAATCCGGCATTGACACGCTCGTTTCCTCTTGTGCTGAGTGTTTCCGAACCTTCGCACGGGATTACGAATTGGAGAACGTCAAGGTCATGCACACCACCGAATTCCTCATCGAACAGGGCTTTGACATGGGTCTCAAGAGCGAAGACACCACCGTGACCTATCACGACCCATGCCGTCTTGGCCGCCAGATGGGTATCTACGACGAACCCCGTGAACTCATCAACGCCGTTGAAGGCGTTGAAATCGTAGAGATGGAACACAGCGGCGAGGATGCTATGTGCTGCGGTGTCTCGAGCATGATGTCGTGCAACGAGAACGCCCGTTCACTCCGTGTGATGCGCATGGAAGAGGTTCGTGCGACTGGGGCTGACACGATGTTGACCTCTTGTCCGAAGTGCGTTTCGCACTTCGAGTGCCTGAAGTTTGAAGGCGACGAGGCCTACGCTGACATTGAAATCCTCGATGTCGTGTCTTTCCTCGCTCGTCAAGTCAACGAGAAGAAAGCAGCTCTTGGAACGGCGCCTGTCGCTACCGACCAAGTTGAGGCTTAAACGGTTCAAACGTCGTCAGGTCCCTCTTCTTCGTCGCCCATGCCGACGATTTCGTAGTTGGATGGGAAGAGGGCAATGGCAACACCGCTCACCAAGGCAGCAAAGCCCCAACCAAAGGCCTGCTGAACAAAGAGCAATTCCAAGGCGAGCGCCACCAAGACCAAACCGCCAATGTTGGATGTCCAAACCAGTGTCTTGAACGTCGACAGGCTCACCCCGGTGGTGCCGGGCTTTCGGTACGGGCCGAATTCTCCTCCAAAGCGTTGTGCTGTTGCGTCTTTTCCTTTTTTTGACATGGATTCACCTCATCGATCGATCATCGTAATGGCATCGGTCGGGCAGGCCAGAACGCACAAGCGACAACCCGTGCAAGCATCCCGAACGATTCTCGCTTTCCGATTGCTTTCAACCGTCATCAACGGACTGCGAACGTCGACGTGATAGAGTTCAATGGCATCGTCGTCGCAAACAATCGTGCACTGGTCGCAACCGATGCATTTCCGTTCTTCAACAAAGGCAACCGTTCCTTCGCCCCCTTTGGTGCTGGCGCGTTGCTCACCTCGCTGTCGGTTGAGGGCCGTGCGGATTTTCAGGGCCTCTTGTTCACGGCGCTTCCGTAACTCGTCAGCCCCCGTCATGCAAGTACCTCGTCATGCCGTTCCCCTTGAAACTTAGCAACGCAAAGGTTGACCAAAAGGTCTCCAAAACAGTAGAAAGCGCCAACGAGCAAGGGTGGGTTCCATGCCGTCAATCCGGTCCAAGGGACATCGGATGCCCATGTCCAATTGCCGAGGTAGGTCCCCCATATTTCCATCGCAAGTGCTGCCCAGGCCATGGTTGCATAGAGTCGAGGCTCAGGCCCCCAAGCGGTGAATCCAAGGACCAAGAGAAGCATGATGGCACCCGATGTGTCGCCACCGGTCCAAACCCCGTAGGCAACGAAGGGCACGAAGGGAAGAAGGAGCGGCATGGCCCATTTTTCACCGATTTGACGAGCGGTTCGACGTCCAAGGTCAAAAAGGAAGTAGTGGCCGGCAGGAACGAAAAGCGGCATGAAATCGCGTTGATATTCGTAAATAAGCCAAATTTCGGAGAAGAACAATTCCATGGGGGTGGCCAACGCCACGACGGTGATCATTTCGATGCGTTCAACCCGGTCGGTTCTCAAGTAAATCCAAGCGAAGACCCCCCAGCACCACAGGTTCACCGGCCATTCAGCGTGGGCCTCCCCAACGAGACCCCCTCCAGATGTGGCCGACCACCACAGCCCTGCAGCGATGGTGCAGAGGTAGAGCCAAACTCGCTGAGTCATGTGCCTGCGAGCACATCTCCGCTTTCATCGTGTTGTGTTAGTCTTCCTCCCCGTACATTTGTCGGGAAAGCTGTCCAATCACAACCACGGCTAAAACTGCAGCGATCATCGAGAGCCCGATGACCAATGCAATTTGGCCTGAATTTGCTCCAAGTCGTTCACTCTCAGCGATGTCAACAGGACAGTCTCCCCTTGCATCACAGGGAGTTTCCTGCTCACCTTCGGAGGGTTCGTCCACAGGGGGCTCGTTGGCTTCCTCAGTCACAAAGATGCACGAGCCGTCATCCTCAGTGGCCGCCGATGCATAATTCACAGCCGTGAGGTTGGTGCATCCCCTGACGGGGTCTGGAGTTTCCGGTTGTTCCGGATAAATGCAGAGGGAGGCGTTGTGGCTGTCGGTTGAAAGGTTCCAGTTCGTGGCGTTTTTGTCATGGCACCCCTCGGTGGGTGGAGGTGGTGGTGGGGGGTAGGTGCATGAAGCGTCGTCTACGGTGGCCAATTCGTCGTAATTGAGGGCCGTTTCGTCCATGCATCCCGCGACGTCCGGAGGAGGGTATTCGCAAAGGGCAGGGTCGTGCTGGGTGGCGTTGGCGTTGTGGTTGGTCGCCGTTTCGTCCATGCACCCCACCACCTCGGGAGGTGGGTATTCACAGGATTCGTCGTCCACCTCAGCCTCGGGATTGTAATTCAGGGCTGTCTCGTCGGTGCAACCGAGGATTTCCTCGAGTTCAGCAAAACATCCGAACTCGTCAACATCTTCACCCGATGCAGAATTCGGGCACCAATCACCATCGTTGGTAACGCCGTCCTGGTCGTCGTCCTCGATGCAACCATCGCCGTTCCAATCCCAAACGATGTCATCGCCGTCTTCCGGGCACAGGTCGTCGTAGAGTTCGATCACGCCTTGGCGTTGGAGAGGGAGGTTCTGAACACGAACATCGCTGGTTTCCAGCCATTCGGCTTTGAAGTAGACAGGGGGCAACATCCGTTGCGTTCGAGAGGCGATTTCACCGCCGGGGTTCAGCGGGATGTTGTACTCCCAATCGATGGCGCTGTCGTTTCCGATTTGACCTAATTTTCCGCGCAGTGAATGGGAAACCAAGAATTGGCCGTTTGGAAGAAGCGTGGCTCCCGATTGAAATCGCGGTCCCCACCCGCTTGGAAGCATGAATTCCTCGGTGGGTCGCGGGGGGTCGTATGTGCCGGTGGTCTTGTTCAACACAAAACCATCAGCGTTGCGTTGGGGCGTGATGATGCCCACGACGGAAGGCCCGCTCATCTCGTTGGAGAAGTACGAGATGGATCCTGCAAAGGGGCGCCCTGGGGGAATAAATGTGGCATCGTGTTGGACCACGGTGTGGTGGTCTAAGGAGGACCCCAAACCGTAGTTGAGCGGGTTGCCCCACCGGTAGAGAAGGTCTCCTTCCGTTCCGTTGCTTTCCTCCCAAGTGAGGTTGTGGTTGATGATGTAGAGCTCTTCAGTGTGGCGACAGGACAACAAGATGTGTTGGTGAATCGGGTCGTAGTCAATGGAATTGCAATGCATCCAATCTGCATCATCTTCTCTCGAATTTGGTCCAACGGCGTTGATGTCAATTTTTCCGGGGTGTTCTGAAGGGGTCCCGTACGTCGGCAACATTTGGTTTTGGTCCTGAACCAAATGGTCGGATGCTTTCCACATCCAAACGATGGAGGCCTCACCTGTCTCCGTCGGGGCATATTCGATCACCACGTCGGGCCAAAGACCGTCGGAAGACAACTTGCTTTCCTCTCGGCCCATGGACAGAGCGGTGCCCTGGTCAATGTATTCCCATGCAATGGCCAACACGTTTCCGTTGGGTAGGAAGGTTGCATCGTGGTGCAAACGGTAGGTGTTGGCGTATTCCGTTATCTCCCAGAGCAACTGGCTGTTGGCGTCCAGAATTTCGATGTGTGTGGCCGATCCACCCGCCTCCATCAGTTGCGGGCCAGCTTCAATCGGCAGGTCGTTCAGCATTTGCAAGAGCGAGCCGTTCGCCCCAATGTCAATACCAAAACTTGACCCGTTGGGGTGGGTGCTGGTCCATTGATGACGCCGTTCCCCTCGCTCATCAATCATGTAAATTTGGTCATGGGAGGTCGCAGAAAACACCGTCCATCCTGCTTGGGTTTCGTTGTTGCAACTCAACAACCCCGCTTCGGCTCCCGGATACAACTTCTCGCACAACGGTGGCGATGGTGGCGTAGGTTGTTCGGAGCGCGATTTGATTTGCTCAGCATGAGCGGAAATCGCAAGGGTGCTCGCTATCATGAGGAAAGCCAGCGCTATGGCCCTTTTTGCATGCCCATGCTCGCTCGAAATCTGTGTCTTCAAAAGCCGCAACATCGCCCTGCGGGCATGCCGTTCTGGATTTAATGATTTTTCAAAAATGCGTCCTTTACGCTCGGAACGTTTTCTTTGTATCGTTGGATGTTGTCACCTTTGCTGCGGCGCCCCCTCATTCCGCCGAACCCGGTTTTCATGCAGATTGCCCACGAAGCAAAGATTCGGCTCCCATGGCCAACATGCTGAGCTCAGCGACCAATGCGTGCCAACCATGAGCATCGGTGAGGTAGGGGTTTTGGCCACCTTCAAAATTTTCAAAACGTGAACTTGGTGAATTCAGGTTGTCCATGTCCGATTTTTTACCGTTGATGCGATAAAACCATGACGCTGCTTCCCCATCGACGAGGTACACCACCGGTTCGAGCGTCTCGCCGTTTTCCGTGGCTAACGCCGTTGGAATGCCTTCCTGAATGAGATAATTTTCGACATCAACGCCGCCTTTTGCGTACCGCAATTTGTTGGCTTTCCGGTTGGAGAGGTTGAGGATTTCGTCGCCCGAACTCAACATCATCACGCCCAACCCGTACGTTCCGCTGTCGTTTTTGATGACGACCTTGGGTTCTCGGTCGATGCCTAGGCTGGCGTATTTTAGTCGTAGGCGTTCTAGAAAGGCATCGATTTCCTTTGCAAGCCGTTGCTTGCAGGCGTCCTCAGTCAAGCATTTGTCTTCGGAAACGAACCATTCGGGCATGAGATGCCACGCATCGATGCCGAGCAGTTCAGCCATTTCCTCAACGTACTGGGACAAGGCTTGGTAGTGTTCCGATTTGCGCCTTTGATGCCACCCCATGTGGGGTGGAGGGGAAGTGTTGGTTGGGTTGAGGCCAGGTATCAACCCCTCCGTAAGGTCGTTGTTGAGAAGCGTCATGTCAGGGAGAGCACCGTCAACGCGCAGGAGACCGTCTTCACCCATTTCCACTGGGTTGAGGTGGAGCGGTCCGGTGAGTCCGTGAAGGGAATCAAGAACGTTCAAGGCCATCGAACCCACCGTGCACCTGTAGCCGGCTTGCTCAATCATGGATTTGATAGAAGCGATGTTTTCAACATAGGCTTGGTTTCGGGTGTGATTCTCGGGAATCAAATGGACCCATGAACAATCGGGATGGTTTCGCTTGACGTGGTCGTGAAAGAGTTTGGCCAACTCGACGAGTTCCGTTTTGGAGACGTTGTTGAACCCAGCAGGGAAGTGATTCGCATCGACCACACCCACTTTCCAACCCGCATCCCGAACATCAACGCTCCCGTAAATCGGTATGGGGACTTCTTGACGTTTGATTTTCATCCATGCCCGAATGGCGTCGCGATGGTGCTCAAGCAGTTCCGTTCGGTCGTGAAGCATCATGGTGAAATCACTCCTGTAATCAGTTGGTCAAGCGTCTTCCCGGTGTTTTTATGTCCGTCAGGGGCGAGGTGCAGCGCGTCGAACAGGCCAAGCCCAAGCGCCAATTCCTCTTGTCCTCTCAGGACCGGCGCCCAAGATGCGTAGTGCGACAGCAATTCCTCCGTTTGACTCTGGCGTTCGTCAAGGAAGCGCTGAAGCATCGTGGGGGACGTGGCTCGTCCAGCAGGAAGTTTCGGTCGTCGCACGATCTCTTTGGGAAGGCGCGTCAAATCGGCCGCTTTGCGAAGGGCTGCTTTTTCTTCACGTCCTGAGCCGCGTTTCCATGAAAGCGGCAATCGACCCGATGCATCCCGGTGTTGTCTCCCTAAGAACGGCACGCGAACTTCAAGAGAATGGGCCATGGAGTGGCGGTCGACCAGACGAAGTTGAAAGTTGCTGAGTTGGCCGTGTTCCAATTCAAAATTCAGCATGTTGGTCAAGTTCGCCGTGGTCGCTTCGGGGTCGTGCTGGGGGGCATACCATCCCTCCTCGGGATTGAGCGTCCCGTTCAGCAAGTCGTCTTTGAGCGTGCCGGGTAAGGCTTGCATGCGCTGATTGAGTGCAGCCCCGTGCTGAGCCAAGTCACCGTAACGTGGGTAACCAGCATGCAGCTCATCTGCGCCTTGGCCACAGAGTCCAACTTTGACGTGTTGGCTCATCGCCTCAAACAAGGGATGGAAAAACATGACCGTGACGTCAGCATCTTCTCCGTGCCAAGCGAGTTTCGGTAACCGCTTCTCAAACGCATCGTGCTCGAGCAGGTGCTGGTGGTGAACGAGGTCGAGCGAGGAAGCAACCTGTTCGGCTGCGACCCAATCGGGGTTGTCTTCGCTCTCAGCAACGGTCCAACACGCTGGTACAGGTTGCCCCGCCCGTTGGGCAGCTTCTTCCGCCACTGCACATACCAGGCTCGAGTCCAGTCCGCCGGAGAGAACGATGCCAACCGGAACATCCGCCATCAGGCGCTGCTCAACGCTGTGGACAAATGTTTCAAGCAGCGACTCGGCGTTTTGTGATGGGTCCCACGAGGTTGTGGGGGCCAGCCGTTGGCGTTCAATGTCTGTCGTGCTCTCGAGAAACGGCCGGCCGTTCTCATCGAGGCTCCAACACTCCACGGTTCCCGGACGAACTTGATGAACATCCGCCAAGAGAGTCGTTGCATCCAGTGGGTACTCCCAGACCAAGCGGGCTCCAAGGGCCAGGGGGTCGAGTCTTGGAACGTGGTCTTCATGGGCGCGAAAGGCTTTGACTTCGCTGGCAAAGAGGAGTGAATTGGAGACCATCGTTCTGGTCAACGGTTTGATGCCCATTGGGTCTCGGCAAAGAAGCATTTGGCGATTCTTTGGGTCCCAAAGTGCGAAAGCGTACATGCCGTCAAGGCGCTTGATCCATTCGGCATGTTCCCGGGCGGTTGGCCGGTGCTGGCTGGTGCTCACCGCCCGAGCGTGCAGGGCAAGGATCGCTTCGCTGTCACCAGAGGTCGCATAGGCGTAGTTCTGGTGATCGGCTCGAATGGAACGGTGGTTGTAGATTTCCCCGTTGACCACCAGCACCGTCCCTCGTTCGCCGTGCATGGGTTGTGCGCTTGATTCAAGGTCCACGATGGCGAGACGGGCGTGTGCGAAACCAACGTTTCCGTCCTGCCACACATCGGAAGCGTCCGGTCCCCGATGCCGTTGAAGTTGATTCATGCGGGTGAGGACGGTGGTGTCGGGGTTGCCGAGCATGCCACCAATGCCGCACATGGTCAAACCAACAGCGGCCCCTTTTTGAAGAGGTGTTCAGTTTCGTCCTGAAAAAATCACCAGAGCGGGTAGCGAACCATCACAACGGCCAGCAGGACGATAGCGAGAGCAAAGCCAACTTGGTAGGCGATTTGGGGCGGGTCGTTGCTATGGGGTTCATCGGCCATGGTTCTCCACCACTCCCGACCACTGGAAGCCCCCATTTGAACATATTGAGGGCAGACTCACGGCAGAGCCGTCATTCAACTCATCACGCCAGCAAAGGGTTCGAGGATGATGACCAAGGCCAACGGAATGAGGACCATGGTGGCGTTGTCGTCGATGTACCTCAAACGAGGCCATTCAGCAATCATGCAAACAGGGGCGAGCAAAACCGCCATCCAGAGGGGTGTTCCAAACAGGTACCAAGCACATAGCCAAACGAGGAGCAAGGCAAACGTGGAAGCGATCATCACTTGGCGGGCTTCCAGGTCCTTTCTCCTCAACTCACCCATCAGCGGGTCACCAAGCGAGAGCGAGAGGATGAGTGGCCATGCATACGCCTCTGTCGGCGCCAGCAAGAACACCATCCCCACGCCAAACGCCCCCCAGGCCAAGGCCGAAATCTGGTGTGCCTCGTAGTCACGCTGACCAAACACCGTCCACCCGAAGCGCAGTCGAAGGCCTTCGCCGGCCAGAGCGACGAGAACAATTGAGGCGACCAGTCGGTCAAGGCTCACGCCAACGGCGTTTGCAACGTCCTCACCATAGGCGAAATAGATGAAGGGAAGAAAGGACATGCTGAGATGGATGCCCCTACGGAGGACGTGGCCGCGCATGCCGCCGATGGAGGTTTCAACCGGGTTCGTGAGTTCAACTTGCCCGTCCATTTTCATCGCCTTTGAGATGGTTTAAGGCTTCGTTGATATCAAGGGTGCCCTCGCAGAGTGCGTCCAAGACGCCGTTGTAGGCCGGATGGTGAACGAGCGAGCGTTCGTGTTGGGCCAACAATCGCTCTCGCATGCGTGCTCGTTGGGCTCGGCCTGAACTCTTCAAGGAAAGCAGGGCTTGGGCCGCTTCGGCAACGCCCAAGCCTTTCAGGCCCGAGGTCAGAAGCACTTGGGGGGAATCCTCCCCATCAAGAGCGTACGACTCCATCAGTTCTCCGGCGTGGCGTTCAGCACCCTCCAAATCGGCTTTGTTCACCAGCACGATGTCAGCCAATTCCAACAGTCCTGCCTTCTCGGCTTGGATGCCATCTCCCCGTGCGGGACCTTCAACGACCACAATGCGGTCTGCCACGGCAGCACATCGCAGTTCTGCTTGGCCTGAACCTACGGTCTCAATCAGCACCCGCTCCCATCCGCAAGCCAACAAAAAGGCGGCCATGTCTTCCACGATGAGGGGGACGCTTCCCGAGGAGGAGCGGGTCGCAATGGACCGCACGTAGACCCGGTTGCTGATGGCAGGATTGTCGACCGAGGTCATTCGGACTCGGTCACCCAGCAGGGCGCCTCCCGTTCGGGGGGAACTTGGGTCCACCGCCAAGAGCGCCACGCGGACACCCTCCGTGGCCCACGCAGTCATCAAAGCGTCCACGAGCACGGATTTGCCTACGCCGGGTGCACCCGTCACCGCCATGACCTGCCAGTGGTCTTCTTCGGTGGCTGCAGGCATTGAAGGAAACTGCTGAGGGGTGAAGTCACCGTTTTCAATAGCGGAAAGCAACCTGGCCATGGCTCTGCGGTCACCGCCCAAGGCCTGTTGAAGTTCGTCGCCCACCTTGGTGGCCTCCGTTATGCCGTTGCGTCCCAATGCCAATCGCTCGCTTGGCCAACGCCAGCATCGTCCATGACCGACGCAGTTTGTATGAACTCGAGGATTTCGCTGGTAGGGGTGCCAGGTCCGAACACGGCTCGTATGCCCACGGCGTGAAGCGCAGGTCGGTCGTCTTCGGGGATGATCCCGCCGCCGAAAACAATCACGTCATCAAGGCCTGCCTCAACCAATTTCTGGCACACCTGTGGGAAGAGGTGGGCGTGGGCCCCTGAGAGTGAAGAAAGCCCGAGGAACCGTGCGTCTTCGTCCCGTACCGTGTCCACGATCTGCTGCGATGTTCGGCGAAGTCCGGTGTAAATGACCTCGTGACCCGCATCACGAAGGGCGCGGGCCACGACCTTTGCACCACGGTCATGGCCGTCCAACCCGGGTTTCGCTACGACGATGCGCAAGGGTTGGTCCATGGAGCGAGGAACCGACGCTTCCCTATCAACGCAACCCCTCAATCCGCTTCTTGCCTTGAAATCTTGAGAGCAAGCAATAAGGGCGGCTTGGGCTGACCGTAAAACCGGGGAAGTTGATGTCTGGGACCGAAGAGCGACTCAAGGACCTACGAAATCGGAAGGCCCGCAGCGAAGCCGGTGGAGGTCAAGCCCGTGTTGAAGCCCAACACAACCGAGGCAAAATGACGGCACGTGAGCGCCTTGAATTGTTGCTTGACGACGGCAGCTTCCAAGAGATTGATGCCTTGGTTGAGCACCGATGCCGCGATTTTGACATGGACAAGAACGTCATTCCCGGCGACGGTGTGGTCACCGGCCACGGCACCATCAACGGGCGAGAAGTGTTTGCTTTCGCTCAGGACTTCACCGTGTACGGCGGCTCATTGGGTGAGATGCACGGCCTCAAGATTTGCAAGGTCCTCGACATGGCCCTCAAAACCGGCCGCCCCGTCATCGGGATGAACGATTCCGGTGGTGCGCGCATCCAGGAAGGCGTGGCGTCGCTTGGTTCGTACGCGGAGATTTTCTTCCGAAACGTGCGTGCCTCTGGGGTTGTCCCCCAAATATCGGTCATCATGGGGCCGTGCGCTGGCGGAGCCGTGTATTCTCCCGCTATCACGGACTTTGTCATCATGGTCGACCAAACGGCTCACATGTTCATTACCGGTCCAGAGGTCATCAAGACCGTCACCAACGAAGTGGTGAGTTTCGAGGACTTGGGTGGAGCTGCCACCCACGGTTCCAAATCGGGTGTGTCGCACTTCACGGCAAACGATGACGAGCATGCCATTCAGATGGCCCGTGACCTCGCCGACCTGTTGCCTTCCAACAATCTTGAGCGCCCGCCCAGCAAACAGACAAGCGACAGCAAAAACCGGTCGTGCGACGGGCTTGACAGCATTATTCCCGACGACCCGTCCAAACCCTACGATGTGCTGGACGTCATTGCTGAGGTCCTCGATGATGGTGGCTTCATGGAAGTTCAAGCCGATTGGGCGCAGAACATCGTTGTTGGCTTTGGCCATCTTGGCGGAAACACCGTAGGCGTGGTGGCCAATCAACCCAAGGTGCTCGCTGGTTGTCTTGACATTGACGCCAGCGATAAAGCAGCCCGTTTCGTACGGTTCTGTGACGCCTTCAACATCCCGCTGGTCACCCTTGAGGATGTTCCAGGTTTCCTTCCGGGAACAAACCAAGAATGGGGTGGCATCATCCGTCACGGTGCAAAACTTCTCTACGCCTTTGCTGAAGCCACCGTCCCCAAACTCACCGTCGTCTTGCGCAAGGCCTACGGAGGCGCCTACGACGTGATGTCCAGCAAGCACATTCGTGGAGACTACAACGTGGCCTGGCCCTCCGCTGAACTTGCCGTCATGGGCGCAGACGGAGCGGTTGAAATCATTCACCGCCGCCGAATTGCGCATGCTCGAAATCCTGAACAAGAACGGGAACGCCTAACGGAGGACTTCAAGGAAACGTTTGCCAATCCGTACAAGGCTGCCGCATTGGGGTACCTTGACGATGTCATCGAACCCAACCAAACCCGCCAGCGCTTGTGCCGAGCTCTGGAGATGTTGATGGATAAAGAGGAATTGCGCCCTGCTCGAAAACACGGCAACATCCCCCTGTGAGGCGATGAGATGACGGAAGACATATCGGAAGCGATGATGGCAGCCATCGCCGCAGTGCTCGCAGCAACCCAGCAAGAGGGCGACGATGCCTCGTTGGTGGCGCGCCAACTCGGTTCGGCTTGGTCGCAGGACCATCGCCGTCAAATGACAGGTCAAGTCTCGCTCATGAGGGCCCGCTCGGGGCGCTCGCCTTGGAGGTGAATCAATGACGGACACACAGAAAGTCAAGGTCAACGGAACGGAATACGAAGTCGGACTTGAAGTTGAGGGGTCCGTTTGGAAGGCAACCGTGAACGGTCAGACCTTCGAGATTGAACTCCCCGACACCGACGCCGTGGCAAAACCACGTCGTTCTGGGGGACGAAAGAAGAAGAAGTCCGGAACCGTTTCGGCCAACATCCCCGGAAAAGTGGTCACCGTTGAAGTCACGGAAGGTCAACATGTCGAGGAGGGTCATGTCGTTCTCATCCTTGAAGCGATGAAAATGCAAAACGAGATTCAAGCACCCGTGACCGGAACGGTGGTCACCGTTCACTGCGCTGAAGGGGAAGCGATTGAGGCAAACGTCCCCCTCGTGGTTATCGAACCGGATCCCAGCGACGACGACGAAGTTCATCCTTCAAGCAAGAGTTAATGTAGCGTTGGGGGCTTCCTTTGAACATGAGCGAAACACCCGTGTGCGACCTTCCCGGATGCGGTGAAGAAGGAACGGTTGTGTCTCGACTCTCGCCCGAGGGATATTTGGTCGCAACGGGAAAGAAAGCGTATTCTTTCCGTGAAGCCTACCGCCGATTTCACTACTGTCAAGCCCATCACGACGAATTGATGGGAGGCGTATGGTCTCGTGTTCGGCAGCCTGATGACAAAGGCGACGGTCACGTAGCCCCGACGGCGATTTGAGGTGTTTTTGGGCAGGAATGAAATACCAACCGTTCCGTGGTCACCCCATGCGCCCATCTGCTGCCAAGCGAGCCCGTGCGTCCTCCATCGTGACGATGCTTCTCTTTGCATCCTTGCTCACCGCCCTCACACCGACTGTTCAAGCCGTTGGCCCTAACCAAAACGACCTCAATTCAGGCACGGACCTTCCAGACAACACTTCCGTGAACATTACCAATTACATCTTCTCCTCAACCTATTCGGGGAACGGTGAATTGGACTGGGGAGATGACAACGACTTTCTCAGAGTTGCTTTGAACCAAAACCAGGGGCTTTCAGCGACCCTGTCGTTTCCTTCAACCACCACGTTCTCCAACGGGACAACCGTCACGAACCAGTTTCAAATCGGATTCTACAACAGTTCCCTTTCCTTCATGGGTCTTGCTGGGTCAACCAATCCAGTTTCGTTGACCACCAACGGGTCCACTTCCATCCTCCATAACGGCATGGTCTACATCGATATCGAACGCGTGAGCGGTTCGGGCACTTGGTCGTTGAACCTCTACAAGTTCACCACCGGTTCTGGAACCGGTGGAAACGGAACCGGCGGGAACGGAACCGGCGGTGGTGGTGGCAGTGGCGTTATTACCAACTGCACGGGCAACAACACCGTCAACCCTGACATCCTTGAGCCAAACGACGCAATCACCACGGCCTCTCCTGCTTCGATGCTTCCGCTTTCATGCACCGGTCTTTCCATTGATTCGGTCAACGATGTGGACTTTTTTGAGATCTACATGGTCGCTGGCGTGACCTATTATGCCAACGTTACGTTCACCAACTCCGTGGGAGACATCGATGTTGGTTGGGACGACGCTAACGGGGGTTTCCTCGACAGCGGAACGAGCGTGAGCAACATCGAATCCCTTCAGGTCACGGCCACCGTCAACCAAACCACATACATTGATGTCTACGGATTTACATCGTTTGGTCAAACGAGCTTTGCCAACACTTACGACATCGAAATCACGACGGACAACCCTGGAGGGGGCCAAACTTTTGAGACCGTGAACGTGAACATCGTGAACGCCACTTATGCAACCCTGAGTTTCAGTGGCTTGACCAGCGGGACGGCTTACCAGTACAACCATTCATACGGACAGGAAAACCTCGCAGGAAACCAAACTTGGACCGCCTCCGTCACCGGGACCTTCACCGCCTCATCAACAACGCATTCTCTCGGGTTCAACATGACACCCGCCCTTGGAGAAAGCCTCCTTATGGCCTCTTCAACCCTCAGTTCATCATCGGGCAGTGTTCTTTTCAGCGACATGGATTCAACCTACCTCGAATCGGTTGAAACTTCGGTCACGTCCTCGACCACCGGAGAAATTGAACTGACCAACCTTTCGGCTTCCAGCACCTATGTGCTTCACTGGATTACGCTGGACTACGATCAATGGCAGGCCAACTTCACGCAATCCCAAGACGTTCACGCAGCCATCAATGCCTCCATGATCGACGAGGATATGTGGAACGTGTCCAACACCGTAAGCGCTTCATATCAAGTCAATTGGACCGGACCAACCACGATGAACGACCACCTTTTCCTCGCCTACACCTATGCTCCAGGAACGGTCCCCGATTTGGACACCAACGAAAACCTGAGTGGGCTTCACATCATGGACTTCGTGCCCCAACTCCCCGCTTTGGTGATTGACGGTTATTCCACGAGTTCCACCGCCAGCACCAACAACGTCCAAGCCAAAGGCGCTGACTTGGTTGTTGGTGACGGTTACCAGTATCAATACCGACTGACCGATGCCTCCGGTGCCAACTTGGCCACATCGTCCATGACCTCGTTCACCGCCACGGCTCAAAACATGAGCATCTCGACCTGGTCTTACACCACGCCGACGGCATCCGGTACATACTGCGCACACATTGACCTCTACTCGAACACCAGCGTCCAACTGATTGGCGACGACGTTTGCTTCCAACTTACTTTTGACGACGACAACGATGGTGTGGCCAACGAAGCTGACCTCTGTCCCAACACCGCTACTGGTGCCATCGTGGACCAGTACGGATGCGCACTCTCTCAAAAGGACACAGATGGCGACGGGTACAACGACGCCGTTGATGCCTTCCCAACCGATTCAACCCAATGGTCCGATATGGACGGTGACGGCTACGGCGACAACGCCAGTGGGAACAGCCCCGATGCGTTCCCAAGCGACGGCACCCAATGGTCGGATGCGGACGGCGACGGTTACGGCGACAACGCCAGCGGCAACATGGCGGATGCCTTCACCACGGACCCAACGCAATGGTCGGACGCCGACGGCGATGGCTATGGCGACAACGCCAGCGGCAACAACCCCGATGCCTGGCCCGCCGACAGCACACAATGGGCCGACGGCGACGGTGACGGGTTCGGTGACAATCCGAGTGGCACGAACGGCGACGCCTTCCCGAACGACGCCACCCAATGGTCCGACGCCGATGGAGACGGATACGGTGACAACCCCAACGGGACCACCCCGGACGCCTTCCCCAACGACGGCACGCAATGGGCCGATGGCGACGGTGACGGCTACGGCGATAACCCCAACGGCAACAACGGCGACGCCTTCCCAAGCGACAACACGCAATGGTCCGATGCAGACGGTGACGGGTACGGCGACAACCAAGCTGGAACGGACCCGGATGCTTTCCCAAGCGATTCAACACAATGGTCGGATTCTGACGGCGACGGGTACGGTGACAACGCTGCGGGACTGAACGCCGACGCCTTCCCTACGGATGCCACGCAGTGGCGTGATGCTGACGGCGACGGCTACGGTGACAACCCCAACGGGAACGACCCCGATTTGTGCCTCAACACACCCTCCGGCGAAGCCGTGGACACCAACGGTTGCTCGGCTTCCCAACTCGACGCCGATATGGATGGCGTCAAC
>JAURDW010000025.1 GCA_030827745.1 Candidatus Poseidonia sp. | reverse complement strand
GGGCTGGCGGGAATGTTCGGGATCCGTTCCATCCCCACCACCATCGCCTTCAAGGAAGGCATCGGGGTGTTCATGCAGCCGGGTGCGCTCCCTGAAGATGCGCTTCGAGACCTGATTGGTAAATTGCAAGAACTCGACATGGACGAAGTCCGAGCCGAGATGGACGCCCGTGAGGCCGAAGAAGGCAGCGAAGACTGAGAAGCGGCGTGCCGATTGGTTCAAAGCAACGAGCAGACCCCGATGGAGCATGGACTTCAAACCGCTGTTGGTGGTTCTCCTCTTTTCGACCAGCATGCTGGCCGGATGCTTTGGGGAGGACGATGCGACGGTCGCCGCTCCATCCTCAACCGATGTTTATCCCGAGCCCTGGGACCGCTCCAGCCTGCTCTACGACGACCAAGACATCTACGCTCGCGTGACCGTGAACGGAAGTCACGGCATTGACAGCGTCCGATCGGTCTATGTTCCCGTTGACACGATAACGGCGGCCGACGGCGGGGCGGGTTTAACGGGCGACGCTGAGGTTCACCTCGGGCTTTGGTTGCCGGTGATCGAAGGCTGCGATTGGGAAAGCGAAACCCTCGGGGCGGAGTGTCAAGTCCCTGTCATCGCTGAAATTGGTCCATATTACAACGACGGAGACGTCGACGCCCTCACGCCGGCCGACCGGCTTGGAAAAATGCTGATCGAAAACTACGTGCCGCACGGTTACGGCGTGGCCCAAGTCTCGGTGTTTGGCACGGGCGAATCGAACCATTGCATGGACTTGATGGGCACCGACGAGCAGCGTGGCATTGATGCCGCCGTCACGTGGTTGGGAACCCAAGCATGGTCCAACGGGAAGGTCGGCATCATCGGAAAGTCCTACGACGGTTCGACCCCATGGCAAGCAGCCACCTTTGGCAACCCCCACCTCGCCACCATCGTTCCGATGTCTGGACTGATTGGCGTCCACGAATTGATGTGGCGCAACGGCAGCATGGAAGCCCGTGGCATGATCATGCACAACGGAGTTTACGGCTCCTTCGGTATTGACGGCGACGCCGAAGATGCCCACACCCTCTGCGAAGGTTACGTTGAAGGCTACGCCAACGGCCCAGCCGCCTACCTTTCAGGCGGCATGGTGACGTACGGCGGCAACGATTACTGGACAGAGCGCTCTTTTCTCGACCGCGTGTTGACGAATTACAACGGCTCTGTCTACATCATTCAGGGCATGCAGGATTGGAACGTTGACCCGCACATGGCGTTTCCAACCCATCAGCTGGTGGAAGATGCCGGCATCGAAATCAAAACCCTCGCCGGCCAGTGGGCGCACGACTACCCCGACCGCAAATCCGGTCACAGCGCCCTGCCATCGGGCGAAGGTGGAGAAGCCTACCCCTACACGCTTCGCTGGGATTGGGCCGACGAAATGCTGTATTGGTTTGATTGGTACCTCAAGGGCGAGGGCAGAGCACCAACGCTCGGTGTCGAGATGCAGGACAACCGGGGAGGTTGGCGCTTTGAGCAAACCTATCCTCCCACCGACACCGTTTACATGGAAATCAGCGGGGACGACCTGAGTCCATCAGGTGCTTCCATCGGTGGGTCGACCGGATCGATCACCATGACCTACGGGCCGTTTGAAAACGACACGTACATCATCGGCATGCCCAGTTTTCACATCCCTGTGACGCCGCACACCACCAACGGAGCTCACGGTTTCTTGAACATGGAGGATGAGAACGGGATGCATCTTGGCCACGCCGTGATGGATTATCGGTTTCACGAAGGCGGACGGGATGGACAAGAAGCCTTGGTCCCCTTTTCCACCGTCCTCGGAAAAATGGAATTCATGCCCATGGATGTGTTCATCGCGGCTGGAGAATCCATCGTTATCACGATGACCCAAACCGGCTACGATTACGTTCCATCACCAGCGAGTGCGGGGAGTTATTCCATCGATTGGTCGTCGGCTACGCTCACGCTCCCGGTGCTCGAGCGCTCGTGCGAGGAACTCTTCCAAGCCCCCATGCATGCCTACGGTGAAGAAGCCCAACGGGTTTGTTGAGGCGGTGGTTTCACTCCCCAAGGCCTTCCTCAACCGGTGAGGGTTGCCCGCGAACGCCAACGGTCCATTTGAGGGTGTCAACGATGCCCTTTGCCCGTTGGAATTTCATCAAAGCACGGTATTTGGCTTCTTTCGGTCCGGTCATTTTTCGGAGCATGTACTTCGCATGCTGGGCTTTCATTTCAGCGACGGCTTCGTCGAGCAGAGCTTCAATTTCAGCCCATGTGCGGTCGTAACTTGGCGTCTCGTCGCCTCGGAGGGCGCGGGTTTTCATGCTCATCTGGCCTTTCGATAAACCCCATTCTTACGGACCTTGGCTCCGGAGACTATAGAGATGCAACGAGGCTGTGTTTATGGTGGCTGGTCGGTGAACGTGTCGCTGGCAGGCCACTCCCAGCGTCATCCTCTTAAGCCCTTGACAAACGATGTGCGACATGGTCTTGTCTGCAATTCCAGGTGTCAGCGAGCGCATGGCTCGCAAACTGACAACGCATTTTGGCTCCGAAAACGAGGTGATGTTGACCCTTGCTTCGGGGGACATCGCTCGCCTGGCTGAGGTTGAAGGCCTCTCAGCAAAACGAGCCTTGTCCTTAGCCCGGCACTTTGCGGGTGATACCGGAAGTTTTCTGGCCACCAAAGAAGCCCGGAAGCTCCATCAAAACCTCATCGCCCACCTCCAGTCGTATGCGAGTTTTCCAGCAAGTCAGGAACGCATGGGTTTGCTGATGCCTGTGAAGGACCCCTCTCAACGCCGCCGTCTGGTGTCGGCCGCTTTGGACCTTGACGAGGGTTGGCTTTCTGAGCAAGCCAAGGCCTGGCAGGGGCTGCGCCGCTTGCGCGAAAAGCAGGAGCGGTACGAGCGCGTGGTCGTCAGCCCCGAACCCCTCGAATCGGTGAAGAAACACTGCCGTGTCCTGCAGCCGGGAGAAAACGAGTCGTGGAAAGACTACACCGTTTTCAAAACCGTGACTTGGTTGGGGAGCGGTGCGCCGATGGAAGCGCCGGACGGTTGGTTGGTTCTCGGGTCATCTCCTGACCCGTTCCTCGTGGTTCCCGAACGCACCATCGACTGGTTTGTTCACAACCGGAGCGTTTTGGAGGTGCTCTGCGACTTGGTCGAGCGTCACCAACGGGGTGAATTTCCTCAAAACGAGGCTTTGACATCGCTGGGGGAGGCCTTGGTGCCGCTCGGTGGTTTGCCGGAGGCCATGAATCGATTGAGCGACGATTCCCAAATCGAAGAGGTGGCCCGCATCAAGGACGAACTCTGGACCACCGTCAAGGCGCTTGAAACGGGCGTCAACGAGCAGGTTGAAGCAGCGATGAACGACGCCAAGATGGCGCTCTCAGGTGCCGAATTGCTCGAGGCCCTCGCCGATGGCACCGCCTTTCAACGAAAGCTCCGAGAAGCCACGGGCCACGTGATCCAAGAGGCGATGCAGCAGGCCCGCGAACATCTTGCCGCCTTTCTCCAACCCGCATCGTTGCGATGTCCGTTTGACATCTTCACCACATCATGGCCTGCCAAGGTTGACCGTCAGACCATTGACGGCATCGACGCCGCCTTGGATTCCAAATTGAAGGCGGAAACCACCGACCACTTGGTCGAGATGGCGAGGCTGCTTGGCCCGATGAAGGCACCGTGTGAGCAGGCCGTGGCTCGTCTTGTTGAGACCGACCAGTGGCTTGCTGTTGCCCGGTGGGCCCATGAAAACCGTTGCGTGATGCCGGAACTCGTGAAGCACGGTGTTTGGCTTGAAAACGGACGGCATCTCCTCTTGGGCGTTGAACCCGATCCCGTGACCTACGGTTTGGGCGAGGCAGCCATTAAGGCGGACCGCCAGTCACTTGCCTTGCTCACCGGGGCCAATTCTGGTGGGAAAACCACCCTGTTGGAATGCATCGCCTACGCGGCCATTCTCGCCCATATGGGCCTTCCTGTACCCGCCACATCCGCTCGTATCGGGCAGGTCGATGCGCTGCATATTTTGGCCAAAGCAGGAGGGACCCAGAGCGCAGGGGCGCTCGAGCAAACCTTGGTCGAGTTGGCGACCGTTGTCAGTGACCCCACGCCGAAACTCATTCTTGCCGATGAATTGGAAGCCATCACCGAACCCGGAGCGGGTGCCCGCATCATCGCCGGGATGTTGCTGGCTGCGGAGTCCCAACCCGAGACGACGATGATGCTCGTCACGCACCTTGCCCCAGCCATCCTCGAAGCGACAGGGCGGGTGGACCTTCGGGTGGACGGCATCGAAGCCCGAGGATTGGGCGACGATTTGGAACTCCTCGTTGACCGTACGCCACGTCGAAACCACCTCGCCCGGTCAACGCCGGAGCTAATTGTGAAACGATTGGTCGAAAAAAGCAACGGCCATGCAAAGGCGTTGTTTGCTGACATCCTCGAGATGTTTCACCAGCGGGACTGATCAGGCAGGAAGGTCCAGTTCAACCCCAAACAACGGGTCGGGGTCCGTGGAATCGTGGTAGGCCACCACCACTCCCCCGTCAGGAAGGATTCCCAAGGAAGCGAAATCGAAACGGATGTCGTTTCCTGCCCCCGAGGTTGAATCCAAATCGCCCAACCCAACATAGGTGAGGGTGTCGGGGGACATGTCCTCGGAATAGCCTCGAACGTGGAACACCGTGTCCACATCCGGCCCCTCGTTGGATTGGTACCGGACGTTGAGGACAAAGAGATCCAGTTCACCGTTGCCCTGAAACTCCCATTCCTCAATGGACGAGGCCTGTTCACCCAAGTCGTAGGTGTGGTTGGTCCACGTGGCAGCTCCGTCAACGGACATATAATGGGTGAACGACGTCCCAGAATTGCTGACGCAATGCAGGGTTCCAGCCCGGTCGAGGTGGCAGTATTCCGAGGGGAACTGAACGTTCAACTCGTTCCATGAGAGGGTGGTGTCCATGAACGCAGCGTTGCCGTTGTTGTAGTAGGAAGGGAACAGCAAGCCACCCGATGGAAGGGGAAAGGCTCGCATCTCTTTGTGGGGCTTGTTGACGTCCCAATAAGCGGGCAAGTCGGCGCCGGTGAAGTTCAGGTCGAGTTCAATCGAGGGGTCGCCACCGTCCCGGCCGGGGAATTGGAAGGGGTAGTAATTGAGGCCGTCCACACTGATTTGGCCGCCTGCGTTTTGTGTTTGATGCCAGAAGTTGGAGACCACAACGCTTGCCCAGTCCCCGGTTCCAAGCGTGGAATCGATGGGGCCGACCACCTCAACCTGCCACGAACGGTCGTAGAACGGCTCGGTGATGCGGTTGTAGCACCACGTCCATTCGCCCTCGGATTCATCATAGAGGAGGGCATAGAATTTGTCCAATTTCAAGTCAGCCCCCGGGTACGGGAACCACGACATGGAGATGATGTCGCCGTTGGTCGCTTGCACGATGCTTCCCTCGCCCAAGCCTTCTTGACCGGGGTTGGTCGGAACAAAGGTTCGGCATTGCGTATCGGGAAGGACACCGGGGACATAGGTGTCCCAAAGATGACCTCGGTCTGATGAAAAGACCGGGTATTCCCCTCCAATGTTCAAAATTTGCCCGTCGATGTCGGTGGCGAGGTAGTGTTCGCAACAATTGCCGCCGTAGGTAGCATCGAACACGGCCCATGTGGTGTTGGTCGACCGGTTGGTGCGCAAATCCACGGTGACAAAATTTCGCTCGTCTCCATGACTTTGAGGGTCAATGCGGTCGTAGGTTGCCCAAATTGGAGCAATTTCCTCTTCCTTCACCGTCGTGCTTCCGTCACCAAAACACCCTGCAAGCACCATCGACAGCGCCATCGCGACGCCGAGCAGTTGCTTTCGCATGGTCTTGCCTGCCTGCGGCGTGATTTGAAGTCGTCGCTGACGGGGGCTGAAGGGAACTGGATGGCGAATTCACGTCCTCGGGAGGGTCATGCACGCAAGCGCCGCTCCATCCCGAGAAGGTGGTGCAAGCCCCGTTCGGTGTAACTCCCCATCCACGTCAAGGCTTCGCCGTCGATCAAATGGAGTGCAGGCGGCGGGCTGCCTTGCTCAGCAATGGCCTTGGCGAGGCGTTCGCCTTCTTCCATGGAAAATTCGTGCGGCTCGGACGAAAGAAACAGGTCGGTCACCCCCCAGTCAACGACGGTCTGCGGGGTGACGACGGGGTAACCCGTGCCCGTCGGTTCAATCACAGGAACGTCGTACCCCATGCACGCCACCATGTTGCCCGCATACGTGGCCCCGTTTGCCGCCATCAAAGGCTCGTGCCAAATCAGCGGAAGGGCGACCCGACCGTTGGGTTCGGGCAGGTCCGCCACGATGACTTCGAGGGACCGTGCGAGTGCATCGGCTTGCTTTTCTCGCCCGACGGCGAGGCCGAGTTCTCGAAGCATTTCGGGAACATCGTTGGGGTGACGTACATGGCAGACAAAAGTTTGGTAGCCCTGTTCCACGCACCAATCGTGGACGGCTTTGGGGTTCTCGTCCCGGTCCATGATGACCAGGTCGGGTTTGGCTTGGGCTATTTTTCCCAAGTTGGGCGTTTTGGTCCCACCGACCACGGGCACCGATGCCACGGCATCTGCAGGATGAATGCACCACGGGGTCCGACCCACCACCGACGAGGCTTCCACCCCGAGGTCAAACAACGTCAGGGTCAAACTCGGCACGAGGGAAACGATGCGCACGACTCCACCTCATGATACGGTGAAATGGATGGTGGTGCCGTCAACCTCGAAGCACTCTGCACCATCGGGGGGCGTGCTGCCATCGCCGTGGAAGACGCAGGCTGCACATCGGGTTTCCGAGGCCACCCACGCTTCGTCAGCTTCTTCCATGTTCGGGCCGTTGACCATCCAAATCTCGAGGTCGATGGTGGCTTCCAAGTCCAAATCCAAACTCTTGCGTTGTGCTTGCACCCGCCGTGTGATGTCCCGTGCCATGCCCTTCGAGAGCAAGGCGGGCGAATCGTTCATGTCCAGCACGAGGCTGACGTGGAGCGCAGCATCGTCGGTTCCAGAAACCTGAACGGTTTGGGCGGCGAAGCCAACTCGCTCGACACGCTTGACCTCGACATCGCCCGGTTCAACCATGACGCCAAGCACCTCGGCACCGCCGTCGTGAATGGATTGCAACAAGGCTTCGGGGTCCGCAGCGTTTCGGATGGCCTGCGCCACATCGTTCACCGCCGCCCGAGCTTTGGGGGCGAGCGCCCGGAAGTTGGGCGCCAATTCAATGCGTTGGAACCGGTCAAGGTCGTTTTCCACATGAATCGCTTCAACGTTCAACTCCTCAGCGAGGAGATCGTGGAACTCATCCAAATCCGGTCCTGCCACGACCCAACCTTGGGCGCATGGGAGGCGTTGGCGGCGGTTGCCCTCGATTCGGATGCGCCGGCCGGCCTCTGCAAGTTCACGAACGAGGGCCATCGTCGCCTCAAGGTCCTCATCTGAGGGCGGCAATGTGGCCGTTTTTCTTGCCGCAACCTCGTCCCAAGCATCGGCGGTGGCGCCATCAAGGGTGCCCGGAACGCCGGCAGGCCAAGCAGCAGTGTGCACCGATTCTCCGGTGAGGTTGCGGTGAATTTCATCGACCATGAACGGTGCCACGGGAGCGACGAGGCGGCACACCGTGAGCAGCACTTCGTGCAAGGTGTGTTGACACGACCGCTTGTCGTTGCTGTCCGCTTCATCCCAAAGGCGTCGGCGGCTTCGACGCACATACCAGTTGGAAAGGTCGTTGACCACGAAGTCCTCGAGGTCCCGACAGGCCTTGTGGAACTGCCAGTTGACAAAACCCTCGTGGTAGGTGTTGGCGACGGTGGCGAGGCGGGAAAGCACCCACCGGTCCAGGGCGGGTCGTTCGTCGGTAGCGACGACGGAGGCTTCCGGGTCAAATCCATCAAGAGCGGCGTAATCTGCGTGGAACTTGTAGACGTTCCACAGGGTGAGGAACATCTTGGCGTAGGTTTCTCGCACCCCGTTCGGGTCGAATTTCATCGGGTTCCAAGGCGCTCCAGCCGTCACCATGTACCAGCGGGTCGCATCGGCACCTTCTCGGTTGAAATGGTCCCAAGGGTCGACGATGTTGCCTCGTGATTTTGACATCTTCTTTCCCTCGGCGTCAAGAATGAGGCCGAGCGACAGGCAGCGCTTGTAGGCCGGTTGGTCAAACACCGTGGTCGAAACGGCCAGCAACGTGTAGAACCAGCCGCGTGTTTGGTCAACGCCTTCGCAAATGTAGTCCACCGGGAACGAAGCGTTGAACACATCTTCGTTCTCGAAGGGATGGTGCCATTGAGCGAACGGGGCGCAACCTGAATCAAACCAACAATCCATCACGAAGGGTTCTCGGTGCATCGCCTCACCCGTAGACGATACGAGGGTGAAACCGTCGACGACGGGGCGATGAAGGTCAACATCGTCGGGACATTCGGGGTTTTGAAATCCCGCTGCTACCGCTTTGGCCACCTCTTCTTGAAGTTCGTTGATGGACCCGACGCATTTCATTTCGCCGCTTTCGCTTCGCCAGACCGGCAGCGGAGTGCCCCAATACCGTTCCCGTGAGATGGCCCAGTCCTTGACGTTGCGAAGCCATTCGCCAAACCGCCCTTCCCCCACCCAATCGGGGGCCCATTCAACCTGGTCGTTGAACTTCAGCAGGTTCTCCTTGACCGCCGTCATGCGCACAAACCACGAATCCATGGCGTAGTACAACAGTGGATGGTCGGTTCGCCAACAATGAGGGTAGTCGTGAGCGTACGCCTTTTCACGGTAGAGCAAGCCGCTCTGCGGCCCTTTTCCGTTGGTGCCTTTTGGAGCTGCGAGCAAAGCGATGATCGTCTCATCGCAGGCTTTGACATACCGGCCGTCAAGTTCGGGATGGGTGCCGGCGACAAAGGCACCGTCCATGTCGACGGTGTGGTGGGCCGGAAGGCCTGCTTCCATACCGAGGTTGTAGTCGTCTTCGCCGTACATCACGGCGGTGTGCACCACGCCCGTACCGTCGGTGGTGGTCACCCAATCGGCTGCGAGCACGGTCCATGCCGTCGTGGAATCTCCCTTCGGGACTGCGCCGGGAAACAGCGGCTCGTAGGACCGTCCGACAAGGTCGGCGCCGGGGAATTCCTCAACGATGTCAACATGATGCCGCAAGACCTCCTTCATGAGGTCCTTCGCAAGAATGACTTCCTCACCAACCTCCGCCCCTCCAGCGCCTTCCCAGTGTTCGCCTGCGGCTTCTTTGACGCGGCAGCGAACGTAGGTGACGTCAGGCCCGACGGCCAAACCGACGTTTCCGGGAAGCGTCCAGGGGGTGGTCGTCCATGCGAGAATGGAGGCATCGCCATCGGTGAGTTTGAACTTGACGTAAACCGAGGGCTCCTCGACTTCTTTGTAACCCAAGGCCACTTCATGGCTTGAGTACGAGGTGCCGGTCTGCGGGCAGAAGGGGAGGACCTTGTGGCCGCGATAGAGCAAGCCTTTGTCGAACATTTGTTTCAGGGCCCACCACGCCGATTCGACGTAGGTGTTGTCAAGGGTGACGTAGGGGTTGTCCAAATCCACCCAATACGCCATGCGTTCGGTCATTTCGCGCCATGCGGCTTCGTAGGTCCAGACCGATTCACGACAGGCTTGGTTGAACTCGGCCATGCCGAAGGCTTCAATGGCCTCGTTGCTCATCAAATCGAGGCGCTTTTGCACTTCGATTTCAACCGGCAAACCGTGGGTGTCCCAGCCTCCCTTGCGTTCAACGAGGAACCCCTCCATCGATTTCCAACGGCACACGAGGTCCTTGAAGGTCCGAGCGACAACGTGGTGAATACCAGGTTTTCCGTTGGCCGTAGGTGGTCCCTCAAGGAAGATGAACGGGGCCCCGTTTCGCCGAGCGTCGATGGAAGCCCGGAAGGCCTTTTCTTCCGCCCAACGCTTCAACAACTGGGTTTCCAACTCAACGGCGTTGAGTTCTCCTGCTGCCTTTGGTTGAGCCATGTGCCTTCCACCGAGGGTACGGTTTTGAATCTCACTCAATTTTTTGTTCGTTTTCGCCTGACATCCGATGCATGGACTTTCGAAAAAGGGGGCTGAGACGCTGTGGTTCACGCTCTGACCAAGAAGAGGCGGGCGTATGCTTCAAGTCCTTCAATGCCCACCACGGTCCATGGCGGGAAGGCATGTCCACGCAAAGGCCCTCGTTCTTGTGGTTTTGATGGTCTTCAGCGGTAGCCTTGGGACGTTGTTTGCGACACCTCCCTCTTCCTCAACGCTTGAAGAAGCAAGGCCGGCTTTCTTCGTTGGTGAGGGCGACAGCATGGACTTGACCCTCACGTCCTCGGTGAACACGAATTTCAAACTCGATTTACCGGCCGACGAAGCGTTGGTGAGCGCCGAAATGCTGTTCTCGCCGAAGGTTCTCCCTCTTCAATCCGGTTTCGTTTGGGACGATGCTTCGGATTGGAACCACCCCGATGCGATGAAGAACGGCTCCACGGTTTCAAACGGGGCCTTGACCGGGTCCTCTGCGGGCGTCCTGTGGGACTTTAACGCCAACAATCAGGGCTGGACCTTTTCGGGGTACGGGGGGCGAGTGACCACGCCGACGTGCGGCTTGAACGGCAGTTCGGGCGGTTCGCTTCGGACCTACGCTGGCTCATCCTACGCCACATCGCCCACGGTCAATCTGGCCGGTGGGGTGAACATTCCCTTCCACGCCTGGGTTCGCCAAGGTTCAAGCGGTTGTGGCGAGGAACCCGACTCCAACGAGAACCTCTACTTCCAGTACAAAACGACGGCCGGCTCCTGGGTCAATTTCCGGACCTTTAGCGGCTCCACGACCGGAGGCTCGGTGACGCCCTTCCAAATGACCCTTCCCGCAGCAGCCGTCCACGCCACCTCGCAGTTTCGAATCCATCAGAACAGCGGCAGTGGGACGTGCTGCGATTTTTGGTTCGTCGATGACGTTCATATCGCTACGCCTCCCGAATCCAACTGGACCAGCCCCTCCTTAGGCCACAAGAGCGGGAGCACCCAACTGCTCGCTGACGACACGTATGCGCCGGTCTACCTTGAGGCAGCCGTGCCCGATGGCTCTTTCCTGAATTGGTCCGTTGTGAACACGGCGGGGGAAATCATCCCCGGCATGCACGGAACAAACGACCTCGTCATCCCGCTCGACCTGCTCGACCACACCACCGTCGACCAGTTCAGAATCCATCTTGAATTCAAGGGAGGCGAGGCAGGCATGCCGATGCTCTTCTCCATGTCCGGTGACGGTTCCGTCCGGGAATCCTTTGCAACCGACCCTATGGAACGCGGCTGGGAACTCAACGGCACCCTTTACCAGCAGAGCACGGGATTGACGGGTGATGTCAACGCTACGGCGATTTCGCCATGGGTTCTGGCCAACAGCCCGGTGTACGATGCTCGACTCGCAGGTTCCGTCTCAAACGCACAGGTGCAAACACGGTTTCACCCCGAGGCTGCTTGGACCAACATCACGTTGCCCTACACGCCCATCGTCAGCCAAGATGTCGTGGGAATGCAAGTGCGTTTGGTGCCGTTGCCACCCGCAGACGGCAACCTCAGCAACTTCACCACGTGGAGCGCTTCGAACATTGAACTGGATCTGTACGGCGGGCAACATCCCGCACGCCCGGGCTTGGACTTCAACCTCGACGAGCGTTACGAATGGGGCGGCGACGACGAGCGGGTCGGAACGTGGGGGTGGCAGAATCGCTTTGTGAACGGCGAGGAACACATGGAAGTCGCCTTGAGCAGCGGCTCGCCTGCGGTGGCCAAATTTTGGGTGCCAAAGGACGACTTGACCTCGCTCGGTTTCAGTTATGCGGCTCAAAGCGGAACGGTGAACGACGTGGCTCTTTTCGTCGGCACGAACTTCATTGCCAACCGAAGCAATGCCGAGAGTGGCAGCGGTGTGTTTCACCTCAATGCGAGCGAGTTGGAAACGCTCACGGGAGTTCTTGGGAACGTGGCCGCTTCGGTGGACATTTTGGGGACGTCCTTCACCGAAGCACGCATCGAGGTGACCGGGAGCGGCACGGCTCTTCTGGGTGGTCTCCGGGCGACCTACAACGCCTCACACCGCATTGTGGCCGATGCCGATTCCGCGTTGGTGATGGGCGTGAACGAAGCACGGACGTCGGTGACCGCTGTTGGCGGCATGCAGTCCATTCCCTTCCCCTTCATGGCCGACCAGCGTGGCGGCCTGAGCGTATCGGTGGTTGACCTTCAAACCTCGGACGATGTCGTGCTCCAGTCGGGGTCCTTGGTCAATGCCGAGCCCGTTTTGGCCTCCAGCCAACGCTGGCAAACGGTCTCAACATCGTATGCCGTCAACACCGGCAGCATCACCCATCACCGGCTTGATGTCTTCAGCAAAACCCACCATGCGACCTGGCTTTTCCCTTCCACGGGCGATGCGCCGGCTGGCGTGGGCGACGCCGATTTGATTGAACTCCATCCAACCGACGGCATCACCATCACCGAAGACGGTTCGCTGGTTCACGCCAACATCACCTTCCGCTTGCGCCCGGATTGGGACGACGAAATGTTGCTCACGGCCACAGCCCGTGCCGTGATGCAAAACGGCGTGATCTCGATTCCCTTCTCCCATACTTGGGGGTCATCAAGCGTGCAGGGTTACGAAAACGACCTCGAACTCAAGGGCGTTGTCTTTTCTGAAGACGGTCTCGCCATGTCGAGCACACGCCAATACCTCCGGGGCGGCGAAACGATGAACGTCTCCGTTCGCGTTGGGTTTGAGGGGTTGAACTCTCTTGATGGCTTTGTGGACGGCGATGCTCGTCTCACCCTCTACCGCGACGGCGTCGAGATTCGCAACACCACCCAAATCGAAGGGACCTATTGGAACTTCACCGAAAACATCCCGTTCACCTACGGTGATGTTACTTGGACGGTCCATCTCGAAACGCTCAACGGCTCCACGGTTCTTGACCCCGCCGAGGTTTCCCGTACGTTTACCGTGGATTCCGTCAAACCTCGCGTGGTTGGAACGTCCATGTACGCCTACGATCACCGGGAACCCAGCCCAACCCAGGTCATGCAAGTCACCATCCTGGACCAACCCGTGCTTCCCAGCGCGATGTCGGCCATGGTGTGGAAGGAATGGGTGGACGACACGAACCTCAACGGGTGGCCGGACGAAGGCGAATTCCAAGCCACGTCCATGCTCTTGCCCAGCGACTTAACGGCCCTCACCGGTGTTTACACCTTGATGATCGACGACACAGCGGGCAGCCTCGGCCAGAAGGTGGCGGTTTACCTTGAGGGGACCGACCCATCGGGGTACGCTATCCAAGACGGCGGGAGTGCAGCGGAAAACGACCAGTTGTTCCTCTATCAGTTGGCCATTGATGGAGCGCCGGAGTTGGAACCCGATGCCTTTGGATGGGTGGGTGGACGCCAGTCCTGGATTCATCCCGGCCAGCCTTACGAGCTCAACGTCAAGATTACGGAGCCCAACGGCGGTTCAGATTTGTCCACCGTGGATGTGATGCTCGCCAGCAACCAAGGCAGCGACCCTATGGCCATTAAGTGGGCCTTTGCTTCCAACAACTGCACCACTGAATCGGTTCACCTCGTCATTCAATCATGCACCATGCTCGGTGCCAACGGCCTCGCTGGGCCGTTTGAAAAAGACATGACCCTCAACATCCAGATGGTGTTTGGGTGGAACACACCCGATTTGGGCGAGAACCGGCGAGAACCCGCCGTCTTGGTGGTTGACCGAGCAGGCCAAGAAGAACTTCGTGCCTTCCCAGAGCACCGCTGGCGATTCTCTGCAGGATTGAGCATTCCTGAAGAATCCGTCGACCTCCACTTGACCCGTGGTGCTTTCCTTGGCGATGGGGCGCGCGTCACGCCGCTGACACCGATGGAAATCTCAGGAGGCTTGGTGTTCAGCGAAACATCCACCGTTCCTGCCTTTGACTGCGCCATCGACGTGCTCTTTGCGGGGCAGACATACACTGCAACGGCCGTTGACGGCGTTTGGTCCGTCCCCGTTCAAGCTCCTGCTTCCTCGGGCTCGTTGCCCATGACATGGGAGGTCGGGTGTTTGCTCGGTCAAGGCGTGGATTTGACCGACCAGGAAACCTCGGTCAAGTGGATCCTCGTGGACGGCACCGGGCCCATGCCCGTTGAGGTGCTTTCACCGCGACCGTTGGCCATCTTGGGCGGTGAAAATCACGAAGTCCGCCTCGTTGTCAAGGAATTGGGAGGGCTTGACCTGCAATCCCTTGAATTGGTTTGGACGGTTGAGGATTTCACCACCGGTGACACGATTCGGTCAGGACGCGAACCCCTCTCCCTCGATGGCGAGGCGCTCGACGGCTTGCAGTTGGAACTCTTTGCCGACATGAACCTCAGCGAAATCACCGATGCCATGTTAATCGACCGCATGGTTGTGAAAATCGCTGTTGATGGACGCGATTTGGCGGGCAACCCCGTTACCGGGCTGAACGGCAACACCCTCAACCCCATTTTGGCCACATGGAACATGGAATGGCTCCAGCCGAAGTTTGAATTGGCCCCGGCCTCCATGACCTACTCCCGTCTGCTCATGGATGTTGGCGATGCCACCTCCATCCAACTTGAAGTTGAAAACGTCGGAACGAGAGAGGGCAGCATCGAAGTGACCTTTGAAGCCGTGAACATGGACGGCGAGCGAACGCTCGTTCAACGCCTCACCGTGCGTGCAGATGCGGGGGCTACCGGCCTTGTTTCGGTGGACTGGCAACCCAGCGAGCCCGGCCTGCAATGGGTTGAGGCCACGCTGGAGAACGGGCAAACATCGAGCGGCCCCACCGTCGATGTTCGCGTGGCAGAGGAACCGTCGTTCTCGCAAAAGGTGTTCGGCGATGTCAACCCCATCATCGGTTCGGTAACGGCCTTGCTGCTCATCGCCGTCGTGCTCTCGCTTTTGATTTGGATGAAGCGCATGACGGTCAATCAAGGCTCCAAGGTCGCCTACGATTGGGACGAGTATTCCTCTGAATTCGAAGGTGAAGAGGAGGCTTTCTCCGCGGCTGCCGTTGATGAACCGAGCCCTGCGTCCTCCGCTGCCGAACCTTCCGAGGCAGACGAAGCTGTCACAAAGGCCGACCAAGAGACGGATTGGGTGATGGGCTCCGACGGCTACTGGTGGTACCACGACAAGGCCACCAACGAATGGTGGTACAAGGACGCCAACGGTGAAATCGTCAAGCATCCTTGACCCGATTTGAGGCGAGAACATGACGTTGATTGCGTTGTTGCAACTTGACCCAACGGTCGGTGATTTGGCCCACAACGCCGCACGCCTCGAGGAGCTCGCAGGCTTGGCTGCCCAACACGGTGCGGAAGTCGGCGTCTCAACCGAGTTGGCCGTCTGCGGTTACCCCCCTCGAGACCTCCTGCTCGAACACGATTTCATTCAGCGTTCATTGGCTTGCGCCTTGGGCATCAAGAGCACCATTCCGCTCTTGGTGGGCACGCCGCTGCCTGCCGAAGAACCGCGCTCCTTGCCCACCAACGGCGTGGTTCGCTGTGGACCTGAATTCACCTCTTTGGGTGGAAACGTCCATGCCCGTGTGGTCGCGGAAAAGCAACTTCTTCCCACCTACGATGTGTTCGATGAGGCGCGTTATTTCTCGGCAAAAAACCGGTCAGGCTTGGCCCGCTCGGTGGGCGCCCTCAATTTGGGCGTCACCGTGTGCGAGGACGCCTGGCAAGCAGCAGGAAGCACCCCCTCGGCGTACGCTCAAGACCCGATAGAACACTTGGCAGAATGGTGCCGTCAGGGCGTGGCCATCGATGCGACCGTCAACCTCTCGGCTTCGCCGTTCCACAGCGAGAAATTCAGCACACGGCTCCACGTGGCTCGCCACGCAGCGGCGGTGCTCAAGCACCCGTTTCTTCTCGCCAACCAAGTCGGGGGGAACGACGACCTTCTGTTTGACGGGCGCAGTTTGGTGGCTTGGCCCGACGGCCGGGCCGTCGTTGCCCCTTCGTGGTGTGAGGGCGTCTTGCTGGTCGACCTGAACGGCCCCGAGGGATGCCGTTGGCTGCCGAGCACGGCCAGCGACGCTCTGTCCATTGGCGAGGCCGAGATGGAGTCGCTTTCTGGCTCCCAAACCGGTCTTGAAAGCGTTGACACCATGGATGAATTGACCGATGCGGTGGTTACGGGACTGGCCGATTATTGCCGCAAGTCCAACATCGGCTCCATCGTGCTCGGCCTTTCGGGCGGCATCGATTCGGCTGTGGCCGCTTGCGTGGCCGTCGCCGCTTTGGGTGCTGAAAACGTCACGGGGCTTGCGATGCCGAGTCGGCATTCTTCGCAGCATTCCATCGACGATGCCCTCCACACCGCCAACGCCCTGGGCATGGAATGCGAGGTTCACCGCATCGACGCCATGCACATGAGCATCGAATCCACCTTGGCTCCGGTGCTCGAAAACGGCCATCCCGTTGCGGCTGAGAACCTTCAGGCACGCCTCCGGGCCATCCTCGTGATGGGCTATGCAAACGCCCGTTCAAGCATGGCCATCTCCACGGGCAACAAATCCGAAATTGCGCAAGGGTATTGCACGCTTTACGGGGATATGGCAGGCGGGTACGCCCCGTTGGGGGACGTCTACAAAATGGAGGTCTATGCCATGGCGGACCGGTTCAACAAACGTGCTTTGGCCGACGGGCGTCCTGCCCCCGTTTCCAATTCCACCTTGACCAAGCCACCCTCAGCAGAATTGGCTCCCGACCAAGTCGATGCGGATTCGCTGCCACCGTACGACGTCCTCGATACCGTTTTGCAAGCCCACATTGAATCGGGGATGAACGCTGATCAAATGATGGAGGCAGGCTTTGAGGAAGCGTTGGTCATGGACGTGCTTCGTCGCCTTGAGCGTACCGAGCACAAACGGCGCCAAATGGCCCCCTCGCCCCGAGTATCCTCCCGTGCTTTTGGGCAAGGCTGGCGGCGACCGCTGGCGTCCAACCACGATTGGCGAGGGCTTTCTCGGTGAGCGGTGGGCTCAAAAACGGAAGGCCAAACCTCGTCCCGTGCCAGGCGCTATCACGAACATTGCGGGGTATCGGTTCGTCGATGTGCACGACCGAGAGAACCTGCAAACGGTGTTGAGGAGCGTCTGTTTGGATTGGGGTCTCAAGGGAACGGTCTTGTTGGCCCCCGAAGGCATCAATTTTTTCATCGCTGGCCCGCAGGTATCCGTGGATGCCTTCGTGGCTCATTTGGAAGACGACGAACGTTTTCGTAACATCCCGCTCAAGGTTTCGTACACCGAATACCAGCCCTTCAATCGCATGAATGTGCGTCTGAAAAACGAGATTATCTCGGTGGGCTTGGACCACATCCGCCCCCATGAATCCACGGGCGAGGAAATCTCACCGTCCGAATTCAAGGCCATGCTGGACCGAGGTGAATTCGTTCACGTCCTCGACACCCGGAACGACTACGAGTTGAGGGTGGGCACTTTTGAAAACGCCATCGATTTGGACATTCGCACGTTCCGTGCTTTTCCCGAGGCCATCGCTGGGCTGCCCGCTGAGATGAAGGACGAACCGGTGGTGATGTTCTGTACGGGGGGCATCCGATGCGAAAAAGCGAGTTCCATCATGATGGAGGCGGGCTTCACCAACGTGAAGCAGCTCAAAGGGGGTGTCCTTGGGTATTTTGAGGAAGTTGGCGGTGCCCACTGGAACGGGGATTGTTTCGTGTTCGACCAGCGGGTTGCGGTCAATCCAGAACTGATGGAAACCGACGTCGTCGTGTGCTTTGCCTGTCGAGAACCCCTTTCGGCCGAGGAGCAGGCATCGCCCTCCTATGTTGTCGGCACCTCATGTCCCTACTGCTTGGGCCGCAACGACGTGGTGCCCATCAGCGGTGAATGACGATCCAATCGTCCGACAACTCGCCGTGGCTCCATCGGTGCCATTCGTGACCCGTCGACCCGTCATGAGCAACGAAGAAGACTTGCGACTCGCTGACGACCATCCGGCCGTAGGTCATCGCCTCGGACGAGTTGCCGCTTCCCGGCCAAGGGTCGTACACGGGACGTATGGCGTTGCCTTCAATCGCCCACAACATCACGCCGACGTCGTTGCCTTCCACCCGTCCATCGCTGAGGACCAACCATCCCTCGCCAACGGCAACCGCTCCTCTCAGGTCGGAGGAGAGAACACCGGGTGTGAGGTCGTGAAGCACCCCCGTTCCAAGTGGCGTGGCGTCCGTCACGCAAAGTTCGCTGCCGAGCGTGGCCGTGACGCAATCAAAGAGCAAGCGGGCTCCCGTTGAGGCCACGCCCATCTGGGCTCCGGGAGCCAGCACTTCGGTGCTCAACTGGACCGTGATGCCGTTGGCCAGATTGGTGGTCCACGGGTGGGCGTTGTTGGTCGAGACCACGGCGTCGTAGACGAGGTTGTCCCCGATGCGGTGCAATCCCATACCTTCGCCCATGCGGGTGTCGCCGCTCGAAGGAGCCAGTGAGGTCAACCAGGCCATCGACCCGTCGTTGCTGAGATGGAGCAATTGTTTGACCGTGCCGCGAACGGCCACGGCGTAAAGGTCCTCACCAACCACGACCGGATGGCTGAGTTCAGCGCTCCCCAGCGGGTTCACGTCCCAGGTCACCACGGTGCCGTTGTTGGCAACGAACATCGGTTCAACCTCCCCGCTGGCGTCCATGGCGCTCATCCAAACCCCGACGGGGTCGGCCAGCAACCATCCAGCGCCGAGTTGGCTGAAGGAAGCGACAGCGGCGCTGACATCGGCTTGAACGCTGGGGTTCCATGCGGGTTGCTGGGTCCACGGGAGGAGTTGGGTGCCGTTGGTCCACAGCAAGGAACCGTTGACGGCCTCAAGCAAGAGACCGTCCATCCACGGCGTGGGGGCTCGGGCTTCGACCGGTCCCAAAGCCAACGTTCCGATTTCGGTCCCGTCGCTCACCCAGAGTTGGCGTCCGTTTGCGCCGTCGTCGGCGTCAAACACGACCGCTCTGCCGTTCTGCACGGCATGCATCCCAAGGTCGCGGCCGGGCAACGCATCGCCGTTGGGGTGGAGGTCAATCACCGCCACCGTCCCGTTGAAATCGGAGCGATGGGCGTGGACTTCGCACCCGTTGATGCCGTCGGTGGCGGCGAAGACGAAGAGGCCGACCTCGTCAAGCCATGCTGCAGCGTCGCAGCCGGTAGAGACAGAGTTTCCAACCCCGGAAAACTGGTCTGTGATGCGTTCCGAACGCAGCGGCGTGAAGCAGAAATTCAGCGATTCGTGAACTTCTTCAGCCTCAAGGGCTGCGTTGTTGGCGACGGCGGTGCCTGCTCCATCGTCCACGCCAAAACGGACCACAAAACCGTCCGGACAAAGGTACGGAGGGGCGGCGACCTTGTCGACAAGCGCAGAGGCACCTTGGGTCCCGTTCGTTCCGTCAGAACCGTCAGCCCCGTTGATGCCGTTGAAGCCGGAGGGTCCGACGACACCGTTGCACACGGAAACGGTTGAACCCGTTTCGTCCTCGCTCAAGCTTCCGTCGGCGTCGCTGTCCGTTCCGGTTTCAATCCATGTCCCCCCTTCCGGACAGGTGGCGTTGCCAAGAGGAAGGGGCTGGACTTCCAACAACGTCGGGGCGCCGTTCATCCCGTTGAGTCCTGCTTGCCCTTGGGGGCCAGAGAGGCCTTGCAAACCGTGGCAGAGCACCGTGGTGTCTTGAACCTCCCACGATTCCAGCACGCCGTTGGCATTGGTGTCAAGACCTGTCATGAAACGAACACCGCCCTCGTTGCAGGGCGCGAGGGGTGCGAACGGTTCGCTCTCAACGAGAAGGAACGGTGTGTCGGCTTCAGGCATGCTGACCTCACCGATCAGCGCATGGTTGTAGGTTGCGAGCACGAGGGCGGTCAACACACCAAGGATTTGTGCAACCGTCAACACCTTGCCTTTTCTGCTGGATGGCGGTGGCTGCGGTTCGTTTTCTTCTCTCCCCCGTTCGTCTTCGAACGGGAGGTCTTCCGACTCGTTTGTCTGTGATGCTGGCATGGAGGAGCGTTTTGGAATCAAAGCAAATAAAAGTTCTTCACGGCAAAGAGCGTTGTTTTCGGAGGGGTGCATTCATGGAGTTTATGCTGTTGGAAAGGGCATGGAGCCCCCGCAACGCCTTGTGGAGCAACTGGAAGGCAAGGAGGGGAAAACCCGGCAAATGGGCGCAAGACTCGTTCTTGATTTGGCCGATACCACCAAGGCGCAAGGCTATGTTGAAGCCGTTCACGCTCATGTATCGGGCGTTTCCGTCATCACCGGCGGTCACGGCCTGCGCCGATTCCTGCGCGACCTCGCCCAAGAGGGCGACGGCCAAGTCGCGGTGCCGACCACGCTGAACTCGGCGGGTTGTGACCGCGAAAAAATGGAAGAAATGGCCATTGATTGGCCCGATTTCCTCGAACAGCAATTTGAAATCGTTCAGGCCTACGAAGAATTGGGCATTGAGGCCACGTTGTCGTGCACGCCGTACGACCGCGGCATTGACGACCTTTCCGGCATGGCTTCGTGGGCCGAATCCAACGCCGTGTGTTTTTCCAACACCTGGACCTCTCTGGTAACGAACCGCGAATCCGGCCTTTCTGCGCTGGCGACCGCCTTGACAGGGTACGCTCCTCGGTGGGGCCTGCACCTTGAGGAACATCGCAGGCCGAACATCCACGTTCACGTGGCTTGCGAACTCAACGACCTTTCGGATTGGTCGGTGCTGGGCGATTGGATCGGCAAGCAGGTCCGACCGGATTGGGCGCTTCCCTTCGGTCCCATGCCTTACATCACCGGCCTGCCCGGTCACCTCTCCTTCGCTTCCAAGAAAGCCCTCACGGCCGCAGCGGCAAACTACGGCTGCGCCATGTTGTGGGCGGAGGGCCACACCGCTTCGCCACCGCTTGAATCGGACGGCGCAGGGGGTTACCTCCCCCCCGATGGTGGCTGGCAGGGCGAATTGCGCTTTACGGCCGAAGATCTTGCCCAGCGATACGAGGACTTGGCTCCTCAAGGGCGGGTGGACTTGGTCGTCATCGGGTGCCCACAAGCCAGCCTTGAGGAGTTGAGAATCACGGCAGCAGCGGTCCGTTCGCACATGGAAATGGGTCATAAAATCCCAGACCACCGCCTCTGGGTGTTCACGAGTGGCGAGAATCATCGGCTTGCCCAGGCCGACGGAACGCTGTCGCTGCTCGAGGAGGCGGGGGCGTTGGTGCTCAAGGACACCTGCCCCGAGGTCACGCCCTACAACCGCACAAAGTACAACCATCTGCTCACCAATTCGCTGAAGGCCGAACATTACCTCACCAGCGGTCTCAACCGTTTGCCCACCAGCGTGATGCCGATCCAAGCCTGCGTGGCCCATGCGATGGACCCGACGCTGCTTGAGGGCGATGTGCCGGTGCTCGCTGGCAAAGCGCAACCTCAACACGCCTCCTCCAAAACACACCAAACGGGTCAGGCTACGATGCAGGGGGATGGCCTGCGTTCGCAAACGACCTTCTGTGTTGAGGGCAAAGCCTTGGTCACCGACGTGCCCATCACGTACCTCGGCTACGTCAACCGGGATACGGGCGTCGTTGAGGAGCCCGGCCATCCGCTCGACGGTGTTGCCATTGAAGACACCGTGCTCATTTACCCCAAGGGCTCGGGTTCAACCGTCGCTCCTTACGTGCTCATGGGCCTCATCTACACCGGAAAGGGGCCCAAGGCTGTGGTCAATCGTGACGTTTGCCCCTTGACGTTGCCGGCGTGTTCGTTGCTTGGCTTGCCCTACGCCCACGGTTTTGACGTGGACCCCTGTTACGGCGTGAACACCGGCGATACGGTCCGCCTGACGCGCACCGAATCAGGCGTCACGCTCGACGTGGTGGAGCGTGTCGCGGCATGACGATGCGCGTCCTCGTGACCGGCGGTGCGGGACTCATCGGGGTCGGGTTGGTCGAACGGCTGCTGGCCGAAGGTCACCGAGTTGTCGTGCTTGACAACCTCTTTCGAGGGCGCATGGACCACCTCAACCACGTCATGGGATTGGAAGCCTTTGACTTCGTTGAAGGCGATGTCACGTCCGAAGCCGATTTGCAAAGGTGCGCCGAACTCCTGGGCGGCGTCGACCTCGTACACCACTTGGCGGCCATCAACGGAACGAAGTGGTTTCATGAAGCGGCCCGGCAGGTCATTGAGGTGAACATCAACGGGACGCTCGTGGCGTTGTCCATGGCCGAGCGGTGGGGGGCCCGCTTCGTTCTTGCTTCTTCACCCGAAGCCTTCGGCGACCCCGTGGCGATGCCGCTTCAAGAGGTGAACGCCAGCGTGTTCCCTTCGGCAGAGGCGCATCAGCGCTTTTCGTACGGTGCGAGCAAATACCTTGACGAAATCGCCGTTCAGCACGCGGTTCGCGGCGGTCTTGATGCCCGCATTGTTCGCCCGTTCAATGCGTACGGGCATCGGATGGTGAGCGATGCGTACGGGCAGGTCATCGGCATGCTGTTCGGTGCCGTGCAGCAACAGGTGCCCATGACGGTCCACGGCGACGGCTCCCAGACACGAAGTTTCACGCACCTCGACGACGTTGTTGAGGGGTTTTACTTGGCCGGGGCGCTTGAGGTTGGCCAAGACGGTTCAAGGCTCGCTGGGTCGGCGTTCAACATCGGGAGCACGGAAGAGACCACGGTTCTTGCGCTGGCTCAAGCCGTCAACGCGACCGTGGGCTCCAAGGCGGTGGACATCGTCCTCGGTGGTGGGTACCACGGGGATGCGCTGCGCCGGGTTCCTGCGTGTGAGCGAGCCTTGGTTCAATTGGGGTGGGTTGCAAAAACTTCGCTTGAAGAAGGGCTCCGCCTGATGTGGGCGAGGCTTCACTCGACCCCGTAGTGCTTCGTTACTCTCCGCTTCCAGCCTTGCGGTGCGGGGGTCATCTCGTCCCTTCCGTGCTGGCACAGCAGGTGAAGTCCCGACGTGGGTGGCGTGGATGACGAGAACCAAACGGCCTCAACCCGCAACACGACCAAGGTGGCGACAGCGTCGGGCAGGGCGTGCTCTTCGACATAACTGGCTTCGATAGCGGCGATGGCTTCTTTCAGCAGGCGGTGATCTTCATCGGCGACTTCGAGGGAAAGAACCGCATGCTCTGGTTCGCCGTGGGGGAGAGGTGCTGCCGTTTCGTCAACAATGTACGCTCCCCGGGGTGTTGGTGGAAGGAGGTTCAAAACAGCGCTT